>NZ_WANV01000042.1 GCF_015521605.1 Thermococcus sp. | reverse complement strand
CCGTAGAACAGTGTTGTGTGGAAAGCTGTGGAAGGCGTTTCGCCGTTGAGGACGTCCACAGGGTTTCCGTAGAACAGTGTTGTGTGGAAAGGCCAATCACGGACGTACGCGGCCAGGTCGCTGTCAAAAGCGTGTTTCCGTAGAACAGTGTTGTGTGGAAAGCCAGCAATCTTCGGCTTCACAATAAGCTTGCCATTCTTAATCTTGTTTCCGTAGAACAGTGTTGTGTGGAAAGAAGCCTTCCATGATTCTCTGAAATGTTTTTTCGTCGGGTTTCCGTAGAACAGTGTTGTGTGGAAAGTATGAGACCTAGCTCTACAACATCCTCAAGGAGGACATCCCTGTTTCCGTAGAACAGTGTTGTGTGGAAAGTCGAGCAGAGCCTGAGCGTCGCCGAGGTCGATGTGCAAGTTTCCGTAGAACAGTATTGTGTTAAATTCCGAAAGCCCCTCCAAAGAAGGACAGAAGTTGTGTTAACCCTCAAAACAGTACACACCTTAAGAGGATCCTCGACACACCTTCAAGTATTTTCCTTTGGTGACGGGGTACTTCCATGTGTTTGAGAAGTGACATCCGCAGGGAGCTCTTGGTTAACAAAATCTTTTTTACGGTTAACATCGTCTTAAAAAGACGGGGGATGATTTATGGAGACCGCGGGGGAAGACGTGTTGTTCGAGTACCTCAGAAGCCTCAAACCCGGGGAGGACGTTCTAATCGAATACACCTCCAGGGAACCGGTTCATATACTCCTGCACCTCATCCTGAGGTGTCTGCAGAAGAAAGAATTTCCAGTTATTATAGTGGATGAACTCGACCAGCTCCACGTCTTTAGAACCCAGATGAAGCTGGCGGGCATCGATACCAAGCTCATCGACGATGCAAACGTCATAAAAATCGGCGGTCTGCTCAAGACCGGAAACGTCCTCGGCAAGGTTGACCTCAGCAAGGAGTTCCCCATAAGGAAAAAGCACTACGAAGAAGCCCTGAAGAGGGTAAACGCGGACTACACCGTCAGGATCGTGCTCGGCTTTGACAAGGTTCTGGCGATGCATGAGGGGGAGATGAGGGACCTGGAGTCCCTTTTTGGCTACATGATCAGGCCGTACCTTGGCGATGAAAGCAGGACAACGGTCTACTTCATAAACACAGAGCTTTTCAGCGAGAGGACCCGCAAAGAGCTCCGGGAGCACGCCAGCAGGGTCGTCAAGGTGAGGTTCGAGGACGACCGCATCAAGCTCAAAATCATAAAGTCGCCTTTCCTGTCGGAATACGGGAAAAGGATAGAAATAGAGGTCAAAAACACCTGACCCTCAGTCCTCCAGCCATATCTCCAGCCTCTGCTTTCCTTTTCCAAGGCTGGAGCGCTTGAACTTCTTCAGGTGCCCTATCTCCTTTATGTCCCTCACGTGCGTCCCGCCGCAGGGTATGACCTCGAAGTCCCTTATCTGGGTGTAGCGGGTCTCCCCTTCCCACCATATCCTCATCTCGCCGCCCTCGTCAACGAGCCTGTTGAATGTCTCTATGATCTGTCCCTTCCACTGGTTTACGTTCTCCGGGTAGAGTATGTCGTAGCGTCCCTTCTCGACGCTCATGCCGCTTCCGTAGAGCTCCCACTCACCGGGCAGGACGACGTTGAGGACGTGCTCCATGAGGTGCATTGCCGTGTGGATCCTCATGAGCCTGTACCTGTAGTCCCAGTCCAGCTTTAGCTCGACCTCGTCTCCGGCCTTGAACTTCTCGGGCTCAGCAACAACGTGCCACACGTTCCCGGCGTCGTCCTTGTAGACGTCAAGGACCTCTACACCGTTTATCCAGCCCCTGTCGTGGGGCTGGCCGCCGCCGGTAGGGTAGAAAACCGTCTGGTCGAGCAGAAGGGTGTTGTCTCTGACTTCCAGAACCTTCGCTTTAGCCTCCTTCAGATAGGCGTCCTCGTAGTAGAGCTTGCGGGTCACCTTTATCACCCCAGAAGAGTTGAACCCCAGCATTTAAATGAATATCGAAAAGGAAAAGGCTCACCGCCTCTTCCAGAAGACTATGGCACCGACCACGAGCAGGAGCGCCACCGCTATTGCTATTATCTGCTGGGTTTCGCTCAGGCGGCTCTTCTCCTCGGGAACGGTGTACCTTATCGTCGCCGTGGTGTGGTTGGAGAGCATCTTGGTGACGTCCTCAGCGGGTGCGCCGTAGCGTATAAAGACGTTTGAGACTATCTTGAGGCTGTTCCCTTCCCTCACGACGGTCATGGTGAACCTGTTGCCGTTGAGGTTCTCGCTTATGTTGTCCGGCACCTCGAGGAACTTTCCGCCGTCGGGGAGGTTTATGGTGAGGTAGAGGGTGTGATTGACCCCGTATTCCATCCTGTCCGTCAGGCCGTTCGTGAGGCCGAGCGTCGGGTCGAACTGGTAAACGTACGAGCCGTTCTCGAATGTGGTGAAGTTCCTCAGCATGTACTCGGCGTCTATCACCAGCGGGGCGTCGGTCTCGTTTAGGCCGAGTATCCTGACCTTGCCGCTGTCAACGAGGGCGCCCCTGTAGCCGAGGGCTATCGAGTACGTCCTCAGAATGTACTCCGTAGCGTTTTCAACGCCGTAGGAGATTATCTCCTTCTTTCTGGCCTCGACCTCGGACTTGGGCTCGATGTACTCGTCCCTCATGTGGAGCCTGACGCTGCCGTTGCTGTATATGTCCAGTGTGACGTACTCGTTCATCACACTGCTCTGGTAGTGCTCCTCACCCTTGTAGGGGGCCTTATAGCGGATATAATAGTCCTTGTAGCTGCCGAAGAGGGCTTTATACCCATCGGGAGGCAGAAACGGCTCAAGGTAGATGTAGGAGTTAACTATAACCGTGTCCCCCTTGACTTCGGAGGTGACGAAGAACTTGCTCGTGTTGTACTGCTGGGCGAAGGCCTTCGGATACATTATGAGCGTTGCGTTCTCGGGGAGCTTGATGATGAAGGTGCTGTTGATGTCTATGGCGAAGGGAAGTCCCGTATCGGGGATGTTTATCGTCGCGTAGCCCCTCGTGGGGTCTATGCGAACCTCCCAGTAGTCACCGTAGGAGTAATACCTTGAGAAGTTTAGGGCTATGGCGTTGAAAACGAGGGTTATGTTGGTGCCCTCGGCAATGCCGTAGGACTTTATGCTCTCGTTGGTGAGGTTCATCCCGGACTGGGTGAGGCTCTCAACGTATCTCTGGAGCTGCTCCTCCTCGAACTTCGCTATGGCCTCCTCCATCGTCATGCTGCCGTTCCGGGTCTCGTTGAGGATTTGTTCAATCTGTTTCTGGATCTCGTCTTTGGGTTCAAGCCACACGGTCTTCAGGGTGATGTTGGCGTTTCCGTTGGGCATAACCACTATGGTAAAAACGAAGTCCTGTTTGTACGTTTTCGGCTGAAAATCCTCCGCAAGCCCGAAATTCGGGCCAATGAGAGGCGTCAGTAGAATCGCGGCGAAAATCACCGCAAGCACTCTCTTCATTACACACTACCTCCATTCCATCTGTACTGGTAAGTAGCGCCACGTTGGAGTATTTAACTTTATCTCAGAAGTAGGGAAAGAAAAACCTGACAAAAGGCAAGGAAAAGCAGAAAAATCAGAAATCACTTCTCCCACTTGGAGAGGTCCACCTCGCCCTCCGTTTTGGCCACTATGGTCGTTCCTGCAAGGTCGCCGGTGACGTTGACCATGGTCCTGCCCATGTCGAGGATGGCGTCGATGCCGAGTATCATGGCGTAGGCAAGGGCGACGGGGCTTCCCTCAGTCAGCTCGAGACCGACGCTCTGGAGCACCATGGCGAGCATTATCGCACCCGCCCCTGGAACGCCGGCGGTTCCAATGGATGCCAGCACTGCTGTGAGTATAACGATCAACTGCTGCTCAAGGGTCAGCGGCTGGCCGATGGCATAGGCTACGAAGAGAACCGTGACGCCCTGGTAGAGCGCCGTTCCATCCATGTTTATCGTCGCACCGAGGGGCAGCGTGAAGGAGAATATTCCCCTGTCAACACCCATCTCTTCCTCGGCGACGCGCATGGTGACAGGCAGGGTTCCGCTGGAGCTCCTTGTAACGAAGGCCGTAATCATTGCGTCCTTGGCCTTCTTGAGGAACTTGATGAGGTCGATGCCAAAGACCCTCAGGAGGAGGCCGTATACCAGGACTATCTGGAGTATGAGGCCGAGGTAAACTGCAACCACGACCTTGACCAGGGGACCAGCCACGTTGGGTCCGAAAGTGCCGACGACGTAGTAGATGAGGGCAAAGACACCTACGGGCGCGTACTGCATGACGCCGGCAACTATCTTGTACATCGCCTCGGCGGCGGCATCGACGACCTTGTAGAGGGTTTCGGAGGCCGTTCTAAGCCTCTCATCCTTGCTGTTCATAAGGTAGCTGATGGCTATTCCAAAGACTATGGCGAAGAATATCGTGGGCAGCACCTGACCGTTTGAGAAGGCTGCAAACGGGTTGGTGGGCACTATGTTGAGGAGCGTTTGAACGAGAGAAGGTGCCTCTGCCTGTATTGCTTTTCCTGCACCGGTTCCCAGCTCTATTCCACTGCCCGGCTTGAAGATGTTGCCCATCAGCAGGCCGAAGAACACTGCGAAGGCCGAGGTGGCCAGATAGTAGAGGATTATCTTGACGCCGACCCTTCCAAGCCTCGCTGGGTTGATGCTGGCGGCACCGACTATCAGTGAGAACAGTATGATGGGCATCACCAGCATCTTCAGCAGGCGGATGAACAGGTCGCCAAGAGGCTTGAGAGTGCCTGCATAGCCCGGCAGCAGTATTCCGGCAACAATACCAAGAATCAAGCCGGCAAGAATCTTTTGAAGCACTGGTATGTCCAGATATGCTCTAAGCAGACCCTTTCCCATCGGATACCCCCCATTTAATCAAATCTGGGCATCAGCATAAGACATAAACATCCGATAATATATTAACTTTCTGGGTAAAACTGTGGCAAAATGACAAATAAATCAAAGAAATCTTAACGAAACATCACCGTACAGGACTCTCCTTAGCTGTCCGCCAATGTCAAGCAGCAGTGACCCGTCATCTAAGACGTCCACTGCACGCCCTATAAGAACATTATCGTCCTCAATGACCCTGACGGTTCTTCCGAGGATAAAAGTTCTCTCGCGGACTTTGGCCATCATTAGCTCTGGCATCTCAAGAAAGACCCTGTACCAGCCGTCCAGATGGAAGAGAAGCCTCTCAAGAACCCGTTCCAGTGGCACCCTTGCACCAATGAAGTTTACCATCGCAGTTGCGCTTTCCCTCAGCTCCTCCGGGAGTGGATTGTTGACGTTTAGACCAATTCCCAGGACGGTGTATTCTCCAGCCTTTCCCTCGGTAAGCACACCGGAGATCTTTTTGCCTCCAGCCCAGACGTCGTTTGGCCACTTTATTCCGGAGGGGATCCCAAAGTCAGCCAGGGTGTCCGAGACCGCCAAAGCCCCCACGAAAACGAGCCTTCCATCGAGTCGGGGAGGCTTGAGGATCACACTCAACCAGAGACCCCCCTCCGGGGAGGCCCACGAGCGCCCTCTCCTGCCCCTTCCTGCAGTCTGCCTTTTTGCAACCACGACCGTGCCCTCGGGAACCTCTGGAGCGATTCTCTTGGCGTATTCGTTCGTCGAATCCACCTCATCGAGGTCGATGACCCTGATACCAATGACCCGGTTCTTTTTTTCCATCCAACCACCACCAGAAACTCGACCCCCGCCTTAAACAGGTTTCTGTCAAGGAAAACCTTAAATCCTTGGAGAGTATATCACTCCAGGTGATTAGTATGGATGCGTACCAGAACGTTGGCATTAAGCGCAGGATTGGGAGGTTCTTCCGGAGGGACGGAAGGGCGCTTATATTCGCCATGGATCACGGCTTCGAGCACGGCCCGACCGACTTCGAGGAGCACTGGGAGCACGTCAACCCGAGGATAATCCTCAGGAAGGTCATCAGGGCCGGTGTTGACGGCGTCATGATGCTCCCCGGCCTAGCAAGAATCGCCGGCGACGAGCTCAAGCCCAGCGTGGGGCTCATGATAAAGCTCACCAGCAAGACCGAACTTAGGCCTAAGGACGACCAGCTCCTCCAGAGCCAGCTGGGCTTTGTCGAGGACGCTGTAAAGCTCGGCGCCGATGCCATAGCCGCAACGGTTTACTGGGGCTCACCGCAGGAGGACGCCATGATGCGCCAGTTCGCCGAAATAGCGAGCTACGCCCACGACCTCGGCTTTCCGGTGGTTCAGTTCGCCTACCCGAGGGGTCCCTACATCAGCGAGAAGTATAGAAAGAAGGAGGACTACAGGGTTGTAATGTACGGGGCAAGGGCGGCCGTCGAGAGCGGTGCAGACATGATAAAGACCTACTGGACGGGTTCAAGGGAGACCTTCGCAAAGGTCGTTGAGGCCGCCGCGGGAGTTCCGGTTCTCCTGAGCGGAGGGGCAAAGACCGAGAACCCGCTCGACTTCCTGAAGGTCGTTTACGATGTCGTCGAGGCAGGTGGAGCCGGGGCCGTCGTCGGCAGGAACATCTTCCAGCGCGAGAACCCCGAGCCGCTCATAAAGGCCCTCATAAGGGTAATCCACCGCAATGAGGAGCCAGAGGAGGCTGCGAAGGCAGAAGGGCTTATATGAGCCCTCTCTTTTCTGACTTTACTTTCGTCAATTGACGGACTTGGCTTCTCCTAACGTCGTTAGGCTTTTATACCGCCCCGCTTATTTTCTCGATATACTCTGTAAGGAGGGAGCAACATGGCAAGGGTCGAAATCATCGACACCACGTTTAGGGACGCACACCAGTCACTTATAGCAACGCGCCTGCAGACGGAGGACATGCTGGCGATAGCCGAGAAGATGGACAGGATAGGCTTCTACTCGATGGAGGTCTGGGGAGGGGCGACCTTCGACGTCTGCATCCGCTACCTCAACGAAGACCCCTGGGAAAGGCTGAGGCTCCTGCGGGAGCACATCAGAAAGACGAAACTCCAGATGCTTCTCAGGGGGCAGAACGTTGTCGGCTACAGGCACTATCCCGACGACGTGGTCGAGAAGTTCGTTGAGCTGGCTCACAAGAATGGAATCGACATCTTCAGGGTTTTCGATGCCCTAAACGACATAAGAAACATGGAGGTGGCGATAAGGAAGGCAAAGGAAGTGGGGGCGGAGGTTCAGGGGGCGATAGCCTACACGACCGGGAAGGTGTTCACCCTCGAATACTACATGAAAAAAGTCGAAGAGCTCCTGGGGCTTGACGTTGACGTGATAACGATAAAGGACATGGCTGCCCTGCTCACGCCATGGAAGGCCTATGAACTGGTGAGCGAGATAAAGGAAACCTACGGTGTCCCCGTCAACGTCCACACGCACTCGACGACGGGGATGGCGGTCGCCACCTACCTGAAGGCCGTGGAAGCGGGGGCGGACTACATAGACACGGCGATAAGCCCGCTGGCCTTTGGGACAGCCCAGCCGGGAATACAGACGATATGGCACGCCCTGCCGGAGGCCGTTGGCGGCCACCTGGACAGGGATGTGATACACGAGGTCTCGCGCTACCTGAAGAGGCTTTTGGAGGAGAAATACTCCGGAATGCTGTCCAAGGAAGCGCTGATGGTGAATCCCTACGTCCTCAAATATCAGGTTCCGGGGGGCATGTACTCCAACCTCATAGCCCAGCTTAAGGAGATGAAGGCGCTGGACAAGCTCGATGAGGTTCTGAACGAGATTCCGCGCGTTAGGGAGGATCTCGGCTGGCCGCCGCTGGTAACCCCCACGAGCCAGATAGTTGGAACCCAGGCTGTCCTCAACGTGCTCTTCGGAAGGTACGAGCGCATAACCGAGGAGGTCAAGAACTACATCAGAGGGCTCTACGGAAGACCGCCGGGGGAGATAAACCCCGAGCTGAAGGCAAAGATCCTCGGGGACGAGGAGCCAATAACCGCCCGGCCCGGAAGTCTGCTGGAGCACCAGCTCGATGGGTGCAGGAAAAAACTTGAAGAGCTGGGATACCTTGAGAAAGAGGAGGACGTTCTGACCTACTGCCTCTTCCCCCAGGTAGCGCTTGAGTTCTTCAAGAGGAGAAAGGAGGGCACGAGGAAGCCAAAATTCCCGCCGGCGGTTCAGAGGTTCAAGCTTTACGTCAATGGCGTCGAGTTCGAAGTCGGCGTTGAAGGTATCGACCTGAGCGCGCTGAAGTATCTGCCCCAGACGGTGAGCGCTGGTGATGTCGGAGCATCGAGGCCAGCTCCAGCCGCGGTTTCCCCTCCAGCGCCGGCGCCGGCAGCACAAACTGCCCCAACAACCCCAGTCCGGGGTGTCCCTGCGCCCCCGTCTCCTGCTCCGGTTGCTGGTGAGGGTGTTGTCACCGCGCCAATGCCGGGCAAGGTTTTGAGGATTCTCGTGAGGGAAGGAGAGCAAGTCAAAACCGGCCAAGGACTACTCGTCCTCGAAGCAATGAAAATGGAAAACGAAATACCAG
>NZ_WANV01000041.1 GCF_015521605.1 Thermococcus sp. | reverse complement strand
CCCCTTGGAGTGGGCCTTGAAGCTCGCTATCATCGCATCGTTCTCGGCGGAGCTGACTCCCTGCTTCTCAATGAATATGGCCTTCCCGGTCTCCTCAAGGCGAACCTGGAGGTTTGCCGAGAGAAGTCCCTGAAGAACCTCGTATGAAGCACTGAATACTCCGACGTTCTTCGGTATGAGCTTGGCCGCCTCGACGATGTAATCCACCATGCGCCGGTAAACTGCCAGTGAACGCTCGTCGCCCCTCGTTGAGACGTCCCTTGCAACCAAAACCTGGGCGTTTTCCCGCCTTACCATCCTCGGGAACTTCTTCATCCGGGCGTTTTCGATGCCCATGACGTCGCGAAAGGCCTCCATCGGGGTTAGTGTTCCGGACATGAAGACAGCGCTCTGGACGTTTCTGATAAAGCTCAGCGCTTTCGAGGGATCCAACGCCACGAGCTCAAGACTCAGCCCCCTGTCCCTGCTCATGAGGAAGAGATAGTCCTCCCGTCCAATGAGCGAGAGCCAGAAGAGAAGGAACTCCCCGATTCTGCCTATGTACGAGCGGGGCGGTTTGCCCTTCTCTATCCTGTCCTCCCTTATCGCGTCACCGACCGCCACCATGTCATTGAGTATCCGGACGAGCCCCCGGGTGTCGAGGTTCAGGATGTCAATGACGTGTGCAAAGACCAGCTCAGGCTGGATTGGAGTCTCCTGAACATCCCTGTCCTTGAGCCTTTCGTCGTAGAGTATCTCCAGCCCCCTGGCAAAGATGCTGAGGAAGTTGGCTATCTCGTGCTCGTTATACTCGTCAGCCTCCTTTATTGCCCTGTTCACGGTGTGTATGCTTATCCGGTCGCTTAAGGCCGAAATCGCCTGATCCGGCAGGTTATGGGCCTCGTCAAAGACCACTATCAGGTCGGAGTAGTCAACGTCGAGGGAGCTTATGAAGTTCTCCCTGATGGTGGGGCTGAGCAGGTACAGGTAGCTGGCAACTATGACGTCCGCCCTCTCCGCTACCCTCCTGGTTAAATCGTAGGGGCACAGCTCCAGAGTCTCCGCGTAGCTCAGCATCTTCGCCGGATGGCTCGGCTCGCCCAGGAAGAACTTCACCAGTTCGTCAAACTCCGTCTTTTTCTTCTTCTCGTTCTCATAGAACTCGCATTTGCCGAGCTTCTTGAGGTTCTTGCAGACAACCATGGCAGTGTAGGCGTCGCTCGTGAACTGGGTGAGGTAGGTGTGAAGGCAGAGGTCCTTCCTGCTCCTCAGCTCGACCCCCGAGACGGGGTTCTTCCTGTTTATCGCCTTCAGCTCTTCGATGACTCTGTCCATCTGCCTGTGGGTTCTGGCCAGATAGAGAACCTTGTAGCCCATCTCCCTGGCGTAGGGCAGGATTCCAGCCAAAACGCTCACTGTCTTTCCAAAGCCTGTGGGGGCTTCGATTATAGCATTTTCCCCGTTTTTAACGGCCTCCAAGACGAGCTCTATGAACTCCCGCTGATGGGGTCTTAGGCCCTCGTAGGGAAAGTACTCGAACCCTTCACTGGTCTCGCTCATGGGAAAGAGTTTTAACGGCTCGCTTTTAACTTTTCCCCAGGTGAGCGGTGTGGACGAGAAGGACCAGAGACTCATTGAATACTCGGTGGAGGCGGTTATAATAGCCTGGCTTGCGTACCTGTTCTTCTATCAGAACTTCCTGCTTCATACGTGGCACCGCGGGCTGCCCCTGCCGCCAAAATGGCCGTTTGCAGTATTTGGAATTATCGTGGGGGCACTGTTCTTCTGGTACGAGTGGAAAAGGTTTGAGAAGGAGCTTGAACGGAAGGCGGAGGTTCCACTCAAGTCTGTCCTGCCGGTTGCTTTGAACGAGGAGAACACGAACCCCGGGGAGTTCTCCGAGGAAGAGCTGCAAGACGACGAGGCGGCTGAACCCGCTACCGGGGAACTCTGATTTCATACTTCCCCCCGGCTTCGATGCCGAGGAAGTCCTCCTCAGTAACATCCAGAACGCTCTTTTCCACCTCTATTATGGCGCTTCCGGTGGGCCCCTCGTGCTCGACCCTCTCAACCACGTCGTCTCTTATCTTTACCGAGAACCTCTCTCTTCCGTTGTTGCCAACGAGCGTGAACGAGGACTTTCTAAGTTTCAGCCTCACGTACCTGATTATGTGGGGCAGAAGGGACGGGTCAAAGTCCTGAACAACGAAATCCGTGGGAGAGCCGATGATCTTTGGCGCCGCGGCTTCATAGCTCTCGGCCATCCTGGCCAGAGTTTTGCCGGACTCTGCGGCGAGGAAGCGCAGCTTTTTCCTCAACCTCCGTTCGCCGTCTATATCTGCTGACGCCCTGGCCAGGAGAGTGCCCTCCTCCGCCGCGAAGGAGAGTATGAGAAGGCCTTTCCTTCCCTTCATGACGTAGGTCACGAAGGGCTCGCCGAAGGTGAACTCAAGAACTCCCTCAAAGTCGAACTTCATGAGGAACCTCCTGACCGACAGGCTGACGAGGGTTCTATCGCCCTCCCTTACGAGCCTGGCCCGGTACGGAAACGATGGAAACAGCTCGCCCGGATTTGCGGCAATCGCTACCATGGATTCCCAGCGGCCCGAGAAAGGCACTTCTGCCACTTCTGATTCCATGAGGGGCACCCTTGTTCACTCGTCCCCCGTGGAGTACTCAAACTGGTTTTTAAATTTGGCGGAAGAAAAGAGGGGGAGTCAGAGCCTGAACTCGGGTATTTCCTCAAGGACCTTGACCATCAGCTTGACGCCTGCATCGACGTCGCGCTCGTCGACCACCTCAGCGTTGGAGTGGATGTAGCGGGCTGGAACGCTTATCGCCCCGGTTGGGACGCCGGCCTTGTTGAGGTGTATCGCACCGGCATCGGTTCCGCCGCCGAGGAGGATGTCCCACTGGTACGGTATCTCGTGCTTCTTTGCCAGCTCCTCCATCCAGCGGACGATGGTCGGGTGGCAGATGACGGAGCGGTCCATTATCTTTATCGCGGTTCCCTTACCGAGCTGGGTGACCTGCTTGTGCTCGGGCGTTCCCGGGACGTCGGCCGCTATGGTGACGTCGATGGCGAAGCCGTAGTCTGGGTCGATGCCGAAGGCGGAAACCCTGGCGCCCCTCAGGCCGACCTCCTCCTGGACGGTGGCAACGAAGTATATGTCCGCATCGGTCTCCTCAAGCTCCTGGGCGGCCTTGACGAGGGTGTAAACGGCTATCCTGTCGTCGAAGGCTATGCTAACCAGGCGGTGCTTTCCAAGGCGCTCAAGCCTTCCGTCCCATGTGATTATCGTGCCGACCTTGACGCCCATCTCCTCGGCCTCTTCCTTGCTCTCAGCACCTATGTCTATGAAGACCTGCTCCCAGGTCGGGGCCTTGTTTCTCTGCTCCGGCTTCTGGATGTGGGGCGGAACGGAGCCACCGACACCGTAGATGAACTCGTTCGGGCCTATCCAGACCTTGAAGCGCTGGGCTATCAAAGTCCTCGGGTCAACCCCTCCAACCGGTGCAACGCGAAGGAATCCATTCTTTTCGATGTGGGTCACCATGAGGCCGATCTGATCCATGTGCGCGGCCAGCATGACCTTCGGGCCCTTGCCCTTTCTGTGGGCTATGACGTTGCCGAGCTTGTCAACCTTGATCTCGTCAACGTAGGGCTTGAACGCCTCCACAACAACGTCTCTAACGCCAAGGAACTCGTACCCGGAAACACCGGGAGCCTCAACTATCTTCTTGAGAAGCTCGTAGTCCACCATACCATCACCCCTTTCGTTTAGATTTCCATCTAAATGGTCATGGCCGGGATATTTAAGGTTTTAGGTGCCGCCCAAAGGCTTTTTAGTCCCCGGGCGAATTTTTCCACATGGAGTTGCTCAGACTTAAGACCGTGCCCTGCACATTCCTCAGAAGGCTCAACCGCTTCGTGGCGCTGGTGGAGGTTGATGGTGAGGAGAGGAGAGCTCTGGTGACCAACACCGGCCGCTTGGAGGAGTTTATGATCCCGGGCAGGAGGGCATTCTGTACGCCCAGGAGCGGTGGAAAGACGGATTTCGTTCTGGTGGCCTTTGAGGACCTGAATGGAAGGGGAGCGGTGATAGACACGCGAACCCAGGCTAAGGCCTTTGAGAGGGCATTGGAGTTAGGTCTGATCCCCTGGCTCAGGAACTGCAGGATAAAGAGGAAGGAAATCACCGTCGGAAAATCCCGCCTGGATTATCTCTTCGAGTGTCCCTGGGGCGAGGTGTACGCCGAAATGAAGAGCGCCGTCCTGCGCGGCGGAGATAACGGTGAGTACGCAATGTACCCGGACTGCCCGAGCGTCAGGGGACGGAAGCACATCATGGAGCTGATAGGACTCTCGAAGGCTGGGAAGAACGCCATGATATTCTTCATCGGGGCCATGCCGGGCGTTGAGAAGTTCCGGCCCTACAGACGGGGTGACCCCGAGATAGCGAAACTGCTCGCCGAGGCTGAAAAGGCCGGAGTTGAAATCCACGCACTGAGCCTGTCCCTCCTTGCCGATGGGAGGGTTGTCCTTGAAAGGCCGAGCCTGTACATCGAGCTGGAGGAGGATTTTTAAAGGAGCCGTCCTAGTTCTACAGGGGTAACGACCCCGTGAGGTGATGGGAATGGCCATAGTCGATGTTAGAATTCTGGTTGAAGGTGCGAGTGACGTGGAAGTTGTAAGCAAAGCCCTTCAGGGCCTCGCTTTAGGAAGCGAATACAACATAACGATCTCATCCATAATCCCGACAACTAATGTCGAGATAGCGAAGAGCGCCGCCGCTGGGGCAGACCTCCTCATCATAGCGACCGACGCCGACCGCGTTGGCAGGGATCTGGCAGAGAGGCTCTTCAACGAGCTGGGGGAGATGGTTGGCCACGTTGAAAGGATGAAGCTTCCCCTCGGCCACGATCTGGAGCACGTTGACGTCGAACTCGTCAGGAAGGAGCTTAAGAACACCCTCGTCCGCGCCGGCCTCAAGAGCCTTCAGATACTCCCCGAGTATATGGCGCTCAGAAACCAGCTCCTTGACCTCAAAGGTCGCTACGACGGCCTGGGGGAGGAGTACAGGAAGCTCAAGGAGGAGTACGAGGCGGTTGCTAAGGCATGCGAGGAGCTGAGAGAGGAAAACGAAAAGCTCAAGGAGGAGAACGAAGGCCTTAAGGCGCTCCTTGAGAGCTCAAGGAACATTTACAGGATTGACGAAGCCTGGAAGTCGCTCTTCCCAGCGGAGCCGGTTCCAGATGAGGCGTACATTGGAAAGGCCGTCGAGAAGCTCGGCCTGGCGGGCAGGGTGATAGTGGGACAGGGCTACATATTTGCCGAGGACAAAGGCCTCGTTGACGAGCTCCTCAGGACGGTTTACCTCAGCATGACCATAAAAGAGGAGCCTCCCAAGCCGCCAAGGCCCCCCGTTGAGGAGCCGCCGAAGCCCCCGGAGCCCGAAGCCCGGAGAGAACCTGAGGTCATTGAAAACGCCGAGGTAAAGCCCGACGACATTGAGGGACTCCTAAAGGGGCTGTGATATGGACATAAACGAGACCCTGGAAGAGTACGAGACGTACCTCGACCTTGAGGGAAAGAGCTCGAACACGATTAGGATGTACTCCTACTACGTGAGGCGCTACCTTGAGTGGGGCGGAAAGCTCAACTCCCGCTCCGCCCTCCGCTTTCTCGCCAGGCTTAGGAAGGAGGGCTACTCCAACAAGAGTCTAAACCTGGTCGTTCAGGCACTGCGCTCCTACTTCCGCTTCGAGGGCTACGATGAGGAAGCTGAAAAGCTCAAGCCGCCGAAGGTGCCGAGGAGTCTTCCCAAGGCCCTGACGAGAGAGGAAGTTAAGAGGCTTCTCTCCGTCATCCCCCCGACGAAACGGCGCGACAGGCTGATAGTTCTCCTCCTCTACGGCGCGGGCCTCAGGGTAAGTGAGCTGTGTAACCTGAAGAGGTCCGATGTTGACTTCGAGCGCTCGCTCATAGTCATCCGTGGGGGCAAGGGTGCAAAGGACAGGGTCGTCCCGGTTCCGGGCTTTCTAATGGAGGCAATAAAATCCTACCTTAAGACGAGAACGGACTCCAGCGAGTACCTCCTCGTTGAAGAGGGACGCAGAGAAAAGGACAGGATATCCACCAAGACCGTATGGTATCTCCTCAGGAAGTACGGCCAGAAGGCAGGAGTCAAGGTCACACCCCACATGCTCCGCCACAGCTTCGCGACGCACATGCTCGAAAACGGCGTCGATATAAGGGCGATTCAAGAGCTGCTCGGCCACTCCAACCTCTCGACAACGCAGATCTACACCAAAGTCACCGTCGAGCACCTCAGAAAGGCTCAGGAGAAGGCAAGGCTGATAGAGGGGCTGATGGAGTGATTTCGAGCAGAAACTTCCACAGCGGAACGACCTTCACCTTTCCCCAATCCGCTTCCACATCCCCCTCTTCGTCGAGCGTTACCACCGTCAGGTTTTTACACCCCAATCTTCTCCCCGCCTCGACGAGGGCTGAGACTTCCCTGTCCTTGCTCTCAGATAAATCCTGAGTGACCTGAATCAGCTCAACAACCCTCCCGGACTCAACGAGCACAAAGTCAACCTCTTTCTCCCCAGAGCCGCCGTAGTAGTAAACATCAAGCAGGGGATTGAAGTAGTGTTTGAGTCTCATCAGCTCAAGGAAAACTGCGTTTTCCATGTCCTTAGCAACGTCTTTGCGTGAGAACAGTGAAAAGCCTGTATCAACGAGATAAACCTTCTTTGGGGCTCTCTGCGATTCCTTCTCGGAACGGGCGTACCTCGGCAGGAAGAAGACGAAGAAAGAATCCCCAAGGGCCTTGAGGTATTCGAGGACGGTTGTCTTCGATGTCCCGAACTCTGACTTCAAAAAGCCGTGTATGGAGCTGTAGGAAGTGTACTTGGCGTAGCTTGAGAGGAGTAGCCTGATGACGCTTTCTATGAGAGCGACGTTTCGAATACTATGCCTCTCGATGATGTCCTTGGTTATCATCACCGAAAGGTACTCCTCAAGGATTCTGATTTTGTCTTTGAGGAGAACTACCTCTGGAAACCCCCCAAACCGTAGGTACTCATCGAGAAGTTTCTTTATCCTATGAATCTCACGGCCGTAGAGATCCCTCCTCTCAATCCAAGTCCCCTTAAACCTTAAAAATTCCCGGAAGGAAAGTGGGAGAAGCGTGTAGGTTAGGGAACGGCCCCTGAGCTGGGTGGCAATTTCCTTCGAGAGAAGTCTTGAAGACGAGCCCGTGACAGCCACTTTAAAGCCCTCATCCGTTAAATACCTCACTCCAATCTCCCAGCCTGGAACGTTTTGAATCTCGTCGAGGAGAAAGGCGATATCTTCTCCAACGTTCTCAGGGTAGAGGTCATAGTAGGCATCGAGGATTTTTGGAAAGTCCCTTCCGGTTATTCCAAAGAGCAGGGGGTTTTCGAAATTGAGATAGACGTATTTTTCCCTGTCCTCACCAATCAGAGAGTAGAGAAGGTAAGTCTTTCCAGATCGTCTGGGTCCTACTATTGCCGTTGTCCTCCCCTCAGCAAAGGAGGGCTTAACTTCTCTCTCAATGACTTTGGGAATCTCCCTCTCATGGAAGAGGCGAATGTAGCGTTTGATGTCTTCTGGATTCATGGTATGATATACTGTACCAAAGTTTATAAAGATTTGGTACGATATACTGTACCAAAAATTGGAGGTTCAAAGCTCCCCCTTCTGCCTCAACATCGCCAAATAGCTCGTGAAGGCTCCCGCCGAGATGGTATCGCCCAGGCCGACGGTCGAGACGGGATTCCTGACAAGCCTCGTCGGGATTATGACGACCTTGTATTCCCGGGTTCTCAGCCGCCTTTTTGCCTCCTCAAAGCGCAGCTTCACGAACTCGCCGTACTCGTTGTACGGAACCGCCATACCCACTTTTATGTCTTCAGGGCTCTTTATGTCGCCGAGGGAAGCCCTTGAAGCGGCCAGAGTTGTTGCGAGTTCGAGACTGCTCCTCAGCTCCTCCTCGCTCAGCGGGTTGTCCGAGTGGGTGATGTACATGATGTAGTAAATAGTGTGTATCTGGAGCACCTCAAGGTTCATCTCGTCAACAAGGATTTTGCCGCCCAGCACGGTGTCCTCTATGCGGTTGTAGGTGAATATCCTCTCCGCGAGCTTGGAGTAGCCGAGGGCGTTGAGGACGTGGGCTATCTCCGCCTCGTCCATGCCGACGCTGTCAACCAGTGGGAAGAGGTTGTAGATGACCTTCTTCCTCAGCTCGCGGTTCTGTATCGAGGCGAACTCCAGGTGAACCTTAACGTCCTTCTCACGCTTGAGCAGGAGTATGTCCTTCTTGGCCTCCCGCAGGTAGTGGTTCGCGTCCTTTCCATCAGAATAGCGGAGCTTTATTCCCTGGTATCCCGAAAGGATGGCCCCATCGACCTGGAGGCCAATCTCAGGTAGGAACCGCTTCAGCTCGGGATCGGTGTAAATCCTTATGCTCTCGAATCTCGCTGAAACGATGAATCTGCCCGAGAAGGGGACCTGTATCGTCTCGTTTCCGAGCCTGAAGGTCGTTCCAGCGCGGAATTCAAAGATGCGGTTCACCTTTATCGGGTCGCCTTCCCTGTAGGCCTCGCGGGGGTGTCTGAATGTCAGTCTGCCGTCCTCGACGACCGGATAGAGGAGGTTAGGCCTGTCCACGAACATCTCGGCCTGCTTTTTGGCCAGGTGGGGGGTGTAGACTATCACTTTCCTAAAATCCAGGTTTGAGAGGAGGTTGGCTATGATTCCGGCCTGGCCGCCCATCCTTTCAACGTCGTATTTGAAGTGGGAGTCGAACCATGTGTGGAGCTCCTCGTTGACGAGGGGAACCGCCATGGGCTTGCCGGTCTTGAGGGCGTGGATCAGTCTCGCAACGAAGTCCAGGGGCTCGTTTATCTCCCTCGGGTAGTCGTCCATCCTTTTCCTGACCGCTTCAGCTCCGAACTCGTCTATGAGCCTCTCCACTATCTCTCCCTTCAGAAAGGTTATCGCGTCCACGTTCGTGTTGTAGGCGGTGTACACTGAAATCCCCCTGGCCTCATCAAGGAGCCTCATTTGTATCACCCTCAGTGACTAACCTTTAGAAAATGCGGGTGAATTCTTAAAAGGATTTCGGAAGCGGGTAGACAGAAAAATGTTAAAGGCTCAGAACTCGGTGAAAAGCCTTCCAAGCCATGGAATCCTTTCCATGACGTCCATTTCTCTCAAGGCGAGCCACAGAGACGCCTGGTTGCTCGTAACAACGGGAATACCGAGGTCTTCTTCGAGGGGCTCGATTATCTCGAAGGTTCTCAGGTTGGTGCAGCTGATGAACACGGCATCGGCCTCGTCCATGAAGCTCGCCTTGGCGAGGCGGTAGGCCTCGTGGGGTTCAAGCTTTCCAATACGGGTGTTGTCCTCTATCCCCAGCCCCCTTATGTCGAGCACGTTGAACTCGTTCGCCTCCAGGAACTCCCTCTCCCGCTGGTTTATCTCGTCGGTGTAGGGGGTTATCACGAGTATGTCCCTCGCGTCGAGCATCTTGAGGGCCTCGACAACGGCCGTGCTGGTACTGACGACCGGGACGTTAACTTCCTCCTCTATCTTGGCCTCAAGCTCCTTCTCGTAGTCCTTTCCTCCGATGAACGACCCGCTGGTGCATCCGTAGAGTATCATCTCCACTCCGGCGTCTCTCAGAAGCTTCGCCGCCTCGACGGCGAGGGTGTTCATCTTTACGAGCTCCTCCTCGGTGACGTTCCTGAGCGGAACCCTCGCGGTGTGGAGCGAGACTCCCTCGGGAAGGGCCTCGTGAAGCTCCATCTCCATAGTGGTGTTGGATGAGGGGACTATAAGCCCGAGCCTACCTCTCCATCCGTACATGCTTTCACCTCTTGGGACTACTCCGGAATTCTCTTAAACCTTTGGTTTCGGAAAGGCTGATTAATGGCCGTGAGAAAAATTCAGGGGTGATAACGTGGAGCTCGGGGATGCGATATCTGGAAGAACCTCGGTGAGATACTTCTCGGAGAAGGAAGTTTCGGAGGAGCAGGTTAGGGCGCTTATCGAAGCGGCGGTGAGGGCCCCGACCGCGAGCGGGCTGGAGAACTGGTTCTTCGTGGTTTTTAAGGGCGAAGAGGCCAGGGAAAGGATTTATGCCCTTATAGCAAAGGGCATGGAGGCCTACTACCGCGCCGTGAATCTGTCCGAGGAGAAGATAGAGAAGCTCAGGGAGAGGATATACGGGGAGGGCATGTTCAGGGCGCCGGTTTACATCGCGGTCTTTATCGACAGGCGCGTTCGCTTCCTCAAGGGAAGGGAGTTCGACGAGCTGGAATTCATATGGAGCGTCGAAAGCGCGGCGATGGCGATTCAAAACCTCATGCTGAAAGCGGTTGAACTCGGCCTCGGCACGGTCTACATCGGTGTCACCAATTTCCCGGGGATAGAGGGGGAGGTCAGGGAGCTGGCGGGACTCGATGACAACTACTACCTCGTCGGGGTTATCCCCGTGGGATATCCACGTACTGAACCCAGGCCCCGGAAAAGGAAAAAGACCTTCGAAGAAGTCACCCGGTTCATCTAAACGTTTTTATTCCCTCCCCGTCAACTCCAACTGGTGGGAGGATGATAGAGTTCGTGATACTGCTCGGCGTCATCGGCGGCTGGATAATCATGGCCTCAACGTTGTTCCTGATGCTGGCCCTTGGCAGGATGTGGGGGCTGGTTGGGGTTCTCCTTCTTGTCATGGCGATTCAGATAAACCACTGGCTCAAGAGAAAGTACATGCATGCCATAGTGGACGCTACTCCCCGGGCGAAGGCCATAGCGGCCCACATATTCGAGATGAACGAGCTGATTTTGCTCTCCTCCTACCTGATATCCGTGGTTCTCTACATCGTCATACAGAAGTACGTGGAGATAGTCATCAAGTTCCCTCACGCACTGGGGTGAGAGCATGAACGTCGTGATAGTCAGATACGGCGAGATAGGAACGAAGTCCAGGCAGACCCGGAGATGGTTCGAAAACATCCTCATGAACAACATCCGCGAGGCACTGGTGAGCGAGGGTGTTGACTTCAAGAAGGTCGAGGCAAAGCATGGAAGAATCCTCGTGAAGACGAACAAAGCGAGGGAGGCCACCGACGTTCTCGGGAGGGTCTTCGGTATAGTGTCTCTCTCCCCGGCGATGGAGATCGACGCCGAGCTGGAGAAGATCAACCGGACGGCGCTTAAGCTCTTCAGGAGGAAGAAGCGCGAGCTGGGCATTGAGAGGCCGAAGTTTCGCGTTACCGCAAGGCGGATCACCAAGGAGTTCCCCCTCAAGAGCCCCGAGGTTCAGGCGAAGGTGGGGGAGTACATCCTTGAGAACGAGGAGAGCGAGGTTGACCTGCACAGTTATGACATCGAGGTCGGCGTCGAGCTGCTGGAGGGGAAAGCATACGTCTACGTCGACAAAATCCGCGCCTGGGGCGGCCTTCCGATAGGAACGCAGGGTAAGGTCGTTGCTCTTCTCAGCGGCGGCATCGATTCACCGGTGGCGGCTTTCCTAATGATGAAGCGCGGCGTTGAGGTCATTCCAGTCCACATATACATGGGCGAGCAGACCCTCGAAAAGGTTCGCAAAATCTGGAACCAGCTCAAAAAGTATCACTACGGTGGAAAGGGCGAGCTGATAGTCATCAAGCCCGAAAACCGCGAGAAAATCATTGAAAAACTGCGCGAGATGAAGAAGGAGAAGTACACCTGCGTCTTCTGCAAGTACATGATGGTGAAGCACGCCGACAGAATAGCCCGGGAGTTCGGGGCAAAGGGCATCGTCATGGGAGACTCCCTCGGTCAGGTTGCCTCGCAGACCCTTGAGAACATGTACATAGTCAGCCAGGCGACCGATTTGCCGATTTACAGGCCACTCATCGGTATGGACAAGGAGGAGATAGTCAGAATCGCCAAGGAGATAGGCACTTTTGAGCTATCGACCCTTCCCGAGGACGAGATTCCGTTCATACCGAAGCATCCGGTAATAAGGGGCTCCTGGGAGGAGTTCAGGAAGATTTACATGGCGGTCTTTGGAGAGGAGCCCAAGAAAAGGCAGTGCTGAGGTGGTTTTATGGACTTCACCAAGCTGTCCGCGTACATAGGCCTCTCCCTCCCCCTCATCTTTATGGTGGGACTGCTCGTTGTCGTGAGCCAGAACCCCTGGTTCTCCTTCAGGGAAAACGCCCTGAGCGACATGGGGTCGATAAAGAACCCTGTCAGCTACTACTTCAACGGCTTCCTGATGGCCTTCGCGGTTGTGGGCTTTATCGCGGCGGTGGGTGCCTTTAGAAACGGCCTGTCCTACCTGATGCCGCTCGCGATGGTATTCCTTTTCCTCGTGGGAGTTTTTCCGGAGGAGTACGCGCCCCATGCACCGTCAGCAGTACTCTTCTACGTCCTCGCACTGGCGGATATAGCCATCATCGGAATAAAACTCGGCCGTTCGGGTGTCTCCGTGGGCTACATCTGGTCCATCCTGGCCGTCCTTACCTTCGGCGTAATGCTCTACCTCATCAAGGCGAGGATCTTCAGGGGACTGGCGGTTCCGGAACTCATCGGGGCGGCGACGATACTGGCGTGGTTCGTTTACGTCGGCCTGCTTCAGCTCAGGGGGCTGGAACTCTGAGTTGAGGAAAACTTCATATATCCCTGTCCCCTTTCTCCAATCATGAAGGCCGTTGCGCTGTTGAGCTCGGGCATTGATTCACCCGTGGCGATCTACCTCATGCTCAGAAAGGGCTTTGAGGTGACCCCCGTTCACTTCAGGCAGAGCGGTAAGAAGGAGTCAAAAGTCCTGGAGCTATGCGAAATTCTGAGCAAGTACGGGAAGCTCAACGGGCCCGTAATCGTCGATGCCTACGAGGAGCAGGCATCGGTCTTTTCCAGGCTGGTGGAGATTGGAAAGGCCAAGTGGACGTGTCTTTTCTGCAAGTGGACGATGCTGAGGAAGGCCTGCAGGGTTGGACATGAAATCGGGGCAAAGGCTATAGTTACGGGCGACTCCCTCGGGCAGGTGGCATCGCAGACCCTCGACAACCTGCTGATAATAAGCACCGCGAGCGACCTGCCGGTTCTGCGGCCTCTCATCGGTATGGACAAGGAGGAGATAGTCAGAATCGCCAGGGAGATAGGCACTTTTGAGATAAGCGTTGAGCCTGAAGAGCCATGCCCCTTCGTTCCCAAGCACCCCGTGATCAGGGGCTCTCTGGGGGAGTTCAGGAGGATAAGGGAGAGGCTTGAGGCCGAGGGGGTTCTTTAGCCGCTATACGGTTCTCAAAACATGTGGTTTACCAGGGTGCTGTTATCTTGTACGCCTTCACCCCTTTCGTTGTCTGAACGTAGACGGTATCACCTTCGAGTTTGACTTTTAGTGGTCTGTCCCACTCTTCAAATTCTTTGCAGGCGATTTTTTCCAGGGTGTCTTTTTTGAATATGCAGACGCCGTTTTTCTCGGCTCCGTCGGTTGGGTAGAGGAAGTAGGCCACTGCGATGTACTTTTCATTCACGTCGAGGGGCATTCGTATTCCGGCGAGTTCGAAGGTTGAAATGTTTATGATGGAGACTTCCCTCATGGTATTGTCCTCAAAGACGTAAAGGTGTGCCCTGCCTTTGAGGTGTGCCGCGGTTATGTACAGCCTCTCCCCCACAAACTTGAAATGAGAGATGTACTCGTACACGCAAACCCTCTCGCGGAGCCTACCGGTCTTAACACTCACGAAATAAAGGCAACCTTCGTCCCTGAGGATTATACTCCTATTGCGGTACATTTTCGGTAGGCCTGAATATTTCTCCGCCCATAGGGGGGTTAGGTTGTAGTCAAACATTGCCATGAAGCTTCTCCATTCCCCCGGATAGTAAGAATGCACGACAACCCCGTCCGGGATACAGAAGTACTTCCCCTCCACACCCTCCAACGTTACGTTGGCTTTCGGCGTTCCGTTGAGGAAGAGGGTAAAGTTCACGAGATGCTCAAGCCCGCTCTGATAGTACTGGGATTTAACCTGAACTGCAGGCGGGCATTCAACGAAACCGGTGCTCTCCTCCTCGAAATCAACACCATCAGCCGTTATCTGAACAAGGGACCCATTATCCCCCGTTTCGTTTACGCCTGTTGAGAGGGTGGACCCATTTTGTGGGTGTAATCCCGCCTCACCAGGAGGGGACGAGCTCTCTCTTTGAACGAGAAACAGTGAAGCGGCGAAGACGAGAATTAAAAATCCAGCCAGAACCCTTCTGTCGTTTTTCATGGTCTTCCACCCTCCACTACCACAGGCTCAGTATTTTGTAGGCTTTCACTCCTTTAGTCGTTTTCACATAAACTATGTTCCCTTTAAGCTCGACCCTCAGAGGTCTGTCGCCTTTCTTGAACTCTTTGCAGGTTATCTTCATCAATCTACCGGCGGTGAAGACGCAGATCCCGTTCTTCTCGTTTCCCTTTTCATTGACGAGAGAATAAACCACGACTACATAGTTTCTGTTGGCATCTAGTAAAAGCTCGAAGTCTGAGAGTTCGCCCTCAACATAAGCGATTTCTCTCCTTACGACTTCCCCATCTCTCTGGCCATAGAGTGCCGCATAAGTCTCCAATGGGGGCTCTCTGGAGCTTATCAGAGTCAGGAAAATTCTGTTTTCTACGACCCGTGCATCTGAAATGTAGGCTCCAAAGACGCCCGGACAGAGCCAGTTTGTAAGGGTTCCGGTGGAAAGATCCAGGATATGTACGCATGAGGACCCCATACCTTCCCATTTGCGTGCATAGCTTGTAAGAACCAGCTCCTTGCGCGCCGAGGCTTTAAGGACAAGCCCCTCGTCTGTCTTCATGTACGGGATCTCAGGAATACCCCTTTCCCACACCGCGTTAAGTCTGTAATCAAAAAACACGGCATCTCCATCTTCACCTCCCTCTTCCGGATAGTACGTGTAAAGAAAAATGCCTCTTTCTGTACAGAAGTAACCCCAAGCGGATCCCTCCAGACTCCAATTGGTTTTTAAAGTGCTGTTTACGGAGATCGTGAAGTTTATGAAGTGTTGACGTTCGCGTTGATAATGTTCCGTCTTTACCTGAACGTATGGGGGACACGACGGGAACACCATAGTCTTGTTCTCAAAAGCTACTCCTTTTGCGTCAGTGGACATTAGAACTCCTTTGGGTGAGAAGTAAAGCATGGTTATCACTAGGAGGACGAGGATTGGGATTGTTGTTTTTTTCTTTTTGTTCATGGTCTTCTGCCCTCCACTACCATAGGCTGAGTATTCTATACGCTTTGACTCCTTTTGTTGTTTGCACGTACACGATGTTTTCTTCAAGTTTGATTTTCAACAGGCGTTCTCCCTCTTTGAGTTCTTTGCAGGCGATTTTTCGTAAGCTCTTTGCCGTGAGTACGCAAACGCCGTTCTTTTCTTCTCCCCTTTCGTTGGCTAGGAAGTATGCTACGGCCATGTACTCCTCGTTAGCGTCAATGAGCAGTCTAATGCCAACCCCCTCTCCGCGGATACTCGCAATTTCACTCTTCCTGAGTTTGTTGTTCTCTTTCACGTAAATGAAGGCTTTAGTTCTCAGGGGAGGAGCCTCAGGAACCCCAACAGTAACATAAACCCTGCCACGGAATATTTTAACGTGCGAGATATGGCCCCCGGTGATATCTGGACAAATCCATGAAATTATTCTCCCAGGTGATACGTTCCAGATATAGGCGCAAGAGCCCCCCGAGGACCCAAAGGTTGGGTTGTTCACGAGGATCAGGCCGTCTGGTGTGTTCTTGTAAGGGACTCCGGGCAGGTGGCGTTTCCACTTGAGGGTTAGGTTGTAATCGAAAAACGCCGCATCGACCCCAAGGTACTCATCTCCCGGGTAGTAGGCGTAAATGAACACCCCTTCCGGAGTGCAGAAGTGTTTTCCGGCTGGGCCTTTCAGGGTCATGTTGACTCTTAACGTCCCGTTGAGAATGAGTGTGAAGTTCATGAAGTGGTCAAGTTTCAGTTGATAATATTCCGCTTCCACTCGAAGACTTGGAGGACAGGGTATCGATGATGGGGTGGTTGAATCAAACTGTATTCCTCCCGCATTGGTAGGAATGAGAAGCCCTCTATGCAAAAAGTAAAATAGGAGCAAGACAATAAGCACAAAGAGCACTATCTTTTCCGCTTTTCTCATAACGCAATCACCACTTCACTACCCAGTCCCATCCACATTGATCCCCGTATTCTTCTCTAGTACAGATTGCAAAATTTTGGGACCTTGCTTGATCAGGTGCAAAGCATCCTCCACAGTGCCTATTTGCCCATTTGCAAGTGTTCCCTATATCTCCGCATCCACAGCAGCTTAGATAAGGGGTGTTGGTGTATAGTTTGTAGTACTCATAGTAATGGGGGACATCTGGATTCGAAAGGGGTTTTAAGTAGTTGGTGACAACCCAGCATCCGTATTTGTTGCATTCGACTTGCCAGATTATGTTGCTTTCCTGTAACTGGTTGCCTTCATTGGGATTGTATGCCCAACCATTGTAAAAGAGCTTTATCTGTATTGAGCCAAAGTCTTGGAATTGACTCCCTGGATGTATATTCACAGCTTCATCCCAATATTTCCTGAAGTCTGTACCTGTTTGTGGGAACTCGTAAGTGCAATATTCTCCCCAGAAGTAGTCTCTGTCGGGACTCCCGCTTTGATAAATCCCGACCCATACTGCAACTGGATGAAAATCCCGATAGTACACGTATGGGGCTTCTGAGGCATCAAGTGGATGGATGACTCCTGGTAGAGGAGAAGCTGTGCCATAGGAATTATAACAGTGCAAGTAAGAACAGAAGCAACCCTCTGCAATTCCAGTGTCTATTGCTAGGGGCTCTACTCCAGTAGTCGCTCCTATTAGTGTTTGTTTTCGTCCGGTTTCTTTGAGTGTTTTTAGGGTTTGCAGTTTCTCTTTCTCCTCGGCAAACTTGTAGATTTCTCTCCAGAGTTTTTCTCTCCTGTCAAGCAGGGTGAGGATTTCGTGGATGGTCTCTTCAGTGTAGTTCCCGGCTTCAACTTTCTTAAGCAGTTCTCTCATCCGCATGTCCGTTTGAACGACTCCTGTAAACGTCAGCTCCGCCGCCTGCCGGTAGTAGGCTATGAACCATGCCAAGTCCACGTCGGTTCTTACTGGGTGGACTTTTTTAACGTGCTCTTGGACGATGGTGCTCTCGGGTGGTAGTTTGTAGTTCAGAACTTTTCTCCCATAAGGAGTTTCCACAGTGTAGTTTTGAACGAGTTGGAGGCTGAGCTTTTGACGTTCAAGGTATTGTAACTCGTTGGTGAGGAGTCTAATCTCATCTTTTAGCCTCACAATTTCGAAGAGAATGCTCGTGTTTTTTGTAGTGTTCCACTTCTCGTAAAGCTTTTCGAGTTTTAACTTCTTTTGGTCAATTGCGTGGGTCAGGTTTGTGATGTTCGCTGTCAGGTTATCTAAGAGAGCGTTGACGTTGATGCACGAGCAACCCTGACAGGTCTGGGCTTGGTTTGTGGTTTGTGTTGTTCCTGCCTTGACTGTTTGGACACTACTCAGGAGGAGAACTCCAAGGAGGAGCATTGCTGCCCACTTCCGCATTCGCCCCCCCCAAAGACGTTATCAACTATAATTATTGAAAGTAGTATATAACACTTTCGTCCACAAAATACTAGGATTAAAACTTGCATTTGGATAATATACAACTGTTGGAGTTATGTCCAACGTATTTAAAACCCGGATTCATTACCCACTTTTGTGTATAACTGTTCGTTCACGGAAAGCTTTTAAGGGGTTTCCCCAAGGGGCTTCCGGTGATGGCAAATGAACGTGTTTAACAGCACCCTCGAACTGTTCGAGAAGTACAAGCCGACCCCCCTGGTCAGACTCTCAGCAGAGAGGGGGGATGTATTTTGCCAAGCTAGAGTTCTTTAACCCCTTCAGCAGGAGCATTAAGGACAGGGCCGTTTTTAACATGCTTATGAAGGCCCTGGAGCGCGGGGACATCAACGGCACGAAAAGGCTTTTTGAGGCCACCTCCGGCAACGTTGGGATTTCTCTGACGGCCTTGAGCAACGTTTTTGGAATCGAGTTCAGAGCCTACCTGCCGAAGCCAACGCCCAGGGCGACGCAGGTTCTCCTGAAGGTTCTCGGTGCGGAGGTCGTCATGACGGACTTTGAGACCATAGACCCGGCGATGGTGCGCTTTGTGCAGGAGGAGGCCAGGAGAGCCGGTGCGGTGAACCTCAACCAGTTCGAGAACGACGACAACTTCGACGCCCACTACCGCTTCACAGCCAGGGAAATCGAGGAACAGCTGAAGAGCATAGGGAAAACGCCCGACGTCATAATAGCCGGCATAGGGACGTCCGGACACATAGCAGGCATAGCGAGCTACTTCAAGGAGCGCTACGAAACGCAGGTTATCGGCGTCGTTCCGGCGAAGGGCGAGAAGATACCCGGCATCAAGAGGCTTGAGACGAGGCCCAAGTGGTACTTCCAGGTCGATATAGACAGGGTTTTGGAGATAACGAGGAGGGAGGCCATCGAGGGAGCCATCCGCGTTGCCAGAAGCGACGGTCTTCTCATAGGCCTCAGCTCCGGTGCCGTTGTTAAGGGTTATGAGAAAGTTGCCGAGGAACTCGGCGAGAGAACCTACGTCCTGGTCTTCCCGGACGATGGGTTTAAATACGTGGAGGTCTTTGAAAGCTACTTGGGGATGGTATGAGACGGCTTAGAGTTGCTTCCTCTCTCCTTTTTCTCAGCGGCTTTCTGCTCCTCTATTACGCCTACCTTCTGAGCTCCCCCATTTACCTGACCTTCGCGATATTCAACATGGGGCTTGCCTACGGCGTTGGGATTGAAAACAAGACCGCCATTAAGGTTGCCCTGATCTACGCGGCGGTGACATTTTTCTTCTCCCTGCTCTTCCTCATATCGGGCAACCTGATGGCCTTCGTCGAGGTGGCCATAAGCTTCTTCATAATCCACGATATCCTGGGCTACATCAAGGCCGTTGTGAGGGAGGAAGAGGAGAGGGAGAAGGGAACTGCCGGGGGCGTATCCGAGCCGACTTCCGAATAGTCGGCGTTTTTGGTGCCAGCTTACGGAACTGTTTTAAGAATTTAGGAGTAATATTGGGTTGGGGGTGATGCAGTGGGCGAGACCTTTGAGAGAACTCTCTTTGAGTATGCTGAAACAATCCGGCCGGGAGAGCTGGTTCTGGTGGAATATACTTCCAGGGAGCCCGTGTATCTGCTTTTCTGTGAGGTTCTCAGGTACGCCAAATTTGCAGGCATTCCTCTCGTCATAGTTGATGTCCTCGATGGGCTCCACGTCATCAGAACCCAGCTCAAGCTCGCCGGGATGGACACTTCCATGATAGAAGATGCCACCGTGGTCAAAATCGGAGGGAGAATAACCACCGGCAGGGTCATTGCAAGGATACAGGAAACGACCGAGCTCCCCATAATGAAGCGGCACTTTGTGAAGGTTCTGGAGAGAATCCACAGGGAAACCGGGGGCAGGCCATTCATACGCATTGTGGTTGGGGCGACGGAGCTCCTCCAGCAGCTGGAAACAGACCCTATGAAATGTGAGGAGTTCTTTGCCAGCATCATACGGCCGATAGTGGGTAACCCAATCTCAAGGGGGCTGGTGTTCATCAACAGGAAGCGGGTCATGAAGACGGGGCTCAAAGAGGCGGAGGAGCTCTCAACCCGTGTCCTCAGAACCCGGATAGAGGACGGGAAACTGATTATACGGGTCGCCAAGTCGATATACTTCGACGAGTACAGTGTCGAGGTCGAGGTTGACCCCCATGCCCTGAGGGAACACCTTGCCTCCAAGGGAGGTGAGAACGATGGCGGTAACTAAAACCGTGGAGGATGCTATAGCGAGTGTCAAAAAGATAATGCCCGGTGAGGTTGTGGTGGTTGAGTACACCTCGCTGGCTCCGGTGCATCTGGCGGTTTCCGTGCCCCTTCTAAGCCTCGGCAGGGACGTCCACGTCATAGTCAACGACATCTTCGACCAGCTCCACGTGGTTCGTTCCCACCTCTCCATAATGGGGATCGATACCGAGTGGATGGACGAGATGCCCGTAGTCAAGTTCGGAGGCGTCCTCCAGACCGGAAAGGTTATCAAAAGGATAAGCGTGCTCAAGGCCGCATCGGTTTGGCACGAGGAGTACAAAGAAGCCCTAAGGGAATTCAGGGGGCAAAAACTGGTCGTAACGCTAGGTCTTGAGAAGTTGATAAACATAAAGAAGGAACTTCCGGCGTCGTCCGTGTGCCGCATGTGCATCGCATCCGCCATGGGTGAGGAAGATACCATCACCATAGCGTTCGTTAACAGAGACATGCTCCCTGAGAGCGTCTTGGAAGACATACGGGAGCTGGCGAGTCGAGTGCTTGAGCTTGAATTCGAGAAGGGGAAGCTCTCGTTACGGGTTGTGAAGTCCCTTGACCTCAGGAATACCGGGGCCGAGTTCTCGGTCGATGCGAGCGAGCTGGTGAGACACCTCAACAACATGGGGAAGGGCTAAAGTCCGTGGCTGCCGGAGATGCTGCCTGTGGCGCGATCCAGGGCCCTCCACCTTATTCTTATCGCAGGGTTCTTTGCGATTCTTGGCTCGACAATGAGCAAGTCCCCCACCCTTCCCCTCTATGCCCGGAGCATTGGCCTCGGCAATGAGGCTATCGGTCTCGTGGCCGCTGCTTCAACCGTGACCGGAATCTTCGTAAACTTCACTTCCGGGCTTCTAAGCGATGTCTACGGCCGGAAAAAGCTCCTCAAAATGAGCGGTTTTGTGTTCCTCAGCGCGCCCCTCCTGTACTTTTTGGCTGGCGATGCCCTGACCCTCGCTCTGGTTCGGATTTACTATGGGGTCGCGACCGCCATCTTTGTCCCCGTTTCTTTTGCCCTGATAAGCGACATATACCCCCACAAAAAGGGCACTTTCATGGGACTCCTCAGCTCCTCCACCCTCATCGGCAGGGCGCTGGCACCTCTTCTGGCGGGAGGTATCATATACCTCCTTGGCTTTTCCGTGGTCTTCCTCCTGTGCTCCATGACAGGATTGCTTGTTTTTGTCCTCACCTTCAGGTTTCCGGACACAGGAGGGGAGCTCCAGCGGTTTGAACTCTCGTTCAGCTGGGAACTCCTCCTAATCGGTCTCCTTGACGCAGCGATTTATATGGCCTACCAGGGAATAGAGACATTCCTTCCCCTTTTTTACTACCTCCAGGACAGGCCCTGGCTCTCGGGAATGATACTGGCTGTTGAAGTCGCAATCATGGCGGTGGTTAAGCCCTACGCGGGTTACCTGAGCGACAGGATCGGCAGGACAAAGCCCATAGTTATCGGCATGAGCATCGTCGGACTTGCGATGCTGGTCTTTTCGCTCTCCGACTCACTGTGGTTGGTCGTGTTCGCGGCGGTTGCGTTTTCGGTGGGGGCTTCAATAAGCGAGGCCTCGACAAAGCCCCTCGCCGCAGAGGTGTCACGGCTCCGGGGGACGGCCCTAGGCTTTCTGGAGAGCATAAAGGACATCGGTCAGGCGCTGGGGCCGGTTTTGGTGGGGTTCCTTGGCTTCAGAATTGGCTTTGCTTTCATAGGGCTCTTTGGAATGGCATCCCTGGCGCTCTTCCTGTTTGCAGTGGGCAGGAACAAGGTTCAAAAAAGGGAAGGTGACTGAAGGATTTCAGATGCCGCGTGGTTCAGCATCCCTTCGGTTCTTTGACGATTATCCTTGCATCGACGACGACTGCGCCCTTGCCCTTCTCGTAGACGAAGACCGGGTTGAGGTCCATCTCCTTGATGTATTCTCTGAGGTCGTCGACGAGCTCGCTGACCTTGAGGAGAAGGTTAACTATGGCGTCTATGTCCGCCGGCTCCTCACCGCGCGCTCCCGCGAGAATCGGGTAGCTCTTTATCTCCTGGATCATCTTCCTAGCATCGCGCTCGGTTATCGGTACTATGCGGAAGGTGACGTCCTTGAGAACCTCCACGAATATCCCACCGAGGCCGAACATTATGGCGTGGCCGAACTGCGGGTCCTCGGTGACGCCTATGATGATTTCCCTCCCGACCTTGAGCATCGGTGCAATGAGAACACCCAGGATTTCGGCATCCGGGCGGTACTTCCTGGCGTTCTCGTGGATAACCTCCCACTTCTCCTTGAGCTCCTCGGGGGTCTTTATGTTGAGGAGAACTACCTTGGCGTCGCTTTTGTGGAGAATCTGCGGTGACATAAGCTTCATGGCGACGGGATAGCCGATTTCTTCGGCGTACTTAAGTGCCTCCTCAAGGGTCTTCGCGAGCTTTTCCTCCGGAACGGGAAGGCCGTAGGCCTTGAGCACCTGCTTCGCCTCGTACTCAACGAGCGAAGTCCTGCCGGAGGCCAAAACTTCCTTAATAACTTTAAGGGCTTCCTCCTTCATGATACCACCACCGAAAGATTAAGGGGCTAAGCACCCCTCCTGAGGTATTCAGCATATTTGACAAGACCGGCCAGGGCGCGGACACCCCTCTCGGGGGTCGGATAAACCGGAACTCCCTTGTCCTCAAGCATCTTTGCGTAATAGTCGGTCTTCTTACCACCCATTGCAACCGCGACTATGGGCTTGTCGCTCTTCTTCTGGTACTCCGCGAGGATGTCGATTATCTTCTCCTCCTCAAGGAGCGGAACCTGGAAGAGGACTATAACGACTATCGCATCGACGTTCGGGTCGTTCACAAAGCCCTCGATGGCGATTCTGTACCTCTCGGCGTCGGTGTCGCCTACGACGTCGGTTGGGTTCCCCGCCACAGCGTGCGGCGGGAAGTTCTCCTTGAGGAACTTGAGCGTCTCTTCGCTGAGGTCGGCCATCCTGAGGCCGAACTTTGCCACCGCATCGCTGGCCATGACGCCCGCTCCACCGCCGTCGGTGATGATGCCTATCCTGTCACCCTTCGGGAGCTTGTCCTTCAAAGCCGCAAAGGCCTTCGCGAGGTCGAACATGTGCTCGAAGTCCTCGGCGCGGATAATCCCGGTCTGCTTGAAGACGGCGTCGTAAATCGTGTCCGCTCCGGCCAGAGAGCCGGTGTGGGACGATGCGGCTTTGGCGCCGTACTCGGTTCTCCCGCTCTTGAGGGCTATGACCGGCTTGACCCTGGTTATCCTCCTCGCGCTCTCGATGAACTTCCTTCCGTCCTTAACGCCCTCGATGTAGAAGGTGACGACCTTTATGCTCTCGTCGTGGATGAAGTATTCCATCAGGTCTGCGTCGTCAACGTCGAGCTTGTTGCCGTAGCTAACCATCTTTCCTATGCCTATGCCTGCCATCGCCGCCCAATCGAGCATAGCGGCGGCAAAGGCACCGCTCTGGCTGACGAAAGCGATGGGCCCGCTCTTCGGTCTGTCCATCTTGCTCTCAGGCAGGAATACCGTGTCAACGCCGGTGTCCGGGACGTAGACACCGACACAGTTGGGACCGATGATCCTTATCCCGTTTTCGCGGGCTATCTCAAGTATCTCGCGCTCCAGCTTCTTGCCCTCTTCGCCGAGCTCACCGAAACCGCCGGTGATTATTATGACGGACTTTATCCCCTTCTTTGCTATCTGCCTCATCGTGTCCGGAACGAACGGTGCCGGAATTGAGATAACAGCCAGGTCAGTGTCCTCAGGGAGCTCCTCGACGCTCTTGTACACCCTGTATCCATCGATCTCGTCGAGCTTGGGGTTCACCGGATATATGTTGCCCTTAAAGATGCCCCTCTCTTTGTTCATCTTGAAGTTCTCAAAAATGACGTTTCCAACCTTACCCTTCTTGTTGGTTGCACCGATGATAGCGACGGCCTTCGGGTCGAAGAAGGGCCTCATGTCCTCCACTATCTTTTCCACCATTCCTATCCCTCCGCCAGAAACTGCTTCTCGCAAGAATTTCTGTTTAAATGTATAAAAGAGTTGCGTTTTGTAAAAATTGGACGCCAATGAACTGAAACGTCCATCAATGCAGACTTTTCAAAAATTCGAGGCTTCTCCGGGCAGATTCAATGTCGTTGACTTCGAGGGTCCACGTCGTCTTCGGGAGCCTTGGAATCACCTTGACCCAGGGGACTGTTCCGTCCCCCAGGGCGAGGTGCTCGTCCCTTTCTCCGGAGTTGTCATGGAGGTGGACGTGGATTATCCTGTCCCTAAAGACGTCGAGGAAACGCTCGAATTTCCCGGTCGTGGTGTTGAGGTGACCGACGTCAAAGGTCACCCCTATCTCAATATCCTCCACCAGCTCCCGGAGCCTCTCACACGTCTGGGCGTCCAGGATGGGGAAGCGGGGCATGTTCTCGACCCCAACCCTGACCCCGTACTCAGCGCCCCATTTAGCAACTGTCCTGAGGGACTCCCTGTGTATTTCGAGGTATCTCCTTCTGTTTTTCATGCTCACGGGCGAACAGTGTCCGGGATGAATAGTGACCGAAATGGCCCCCAGCTCTGCGGCCAGCTCTATGGTTTCCCTGACCACTTCCAGCGAGGCCTGCCTCAGCCTCTCGTTGAACGAGCCTATGTTGACGTCGCTGAAGGGGGCATGGACGGTTCCTTTCATGCCGAGGGACTCTAGGACTTCCCCAAAAAGGCGGCGGTTGTCCCTGCTCAGGTAGTGCGGCCATTCACTCAGGATTTCGATGTAATCGAAGCCAGCTCTCTTCGCAGTCCTGGCCCATTCCTCAAACCGGGAGAGGTCTTTCCAGTGATAAGCCGTCATGGACAGCCCGATCATTCAACCACCCGCTATCATTTTAGCCATAAGCACGACATAAAGCGTGCCGAATATGTCGCTGTTGTTGGATATGAGGGGTATCGCCACGTGGTCTGGGTCGATGTTCTTCTGGAAGATGAAATAGGATATCGTGTAGGAGTAGAGCATTATAAAGAGGGCCATGAAGGGGTACGTTAGGGCAACGAGCCAGGCCGAGCGTGGAACGGTCATTCCCGTCGTCAGCTTTACGAGGGCTATTCCTATGATGAGCATTGTGGTTCCTATGACTGGCGCCGTCGCAAAGAGGGCGAGTATGTCGGTGAAGGCCTTCGGACAGAGGAAGCTCTCTATCTCACCGAGGTGGAGCTTCGTCGAGGTCTTGGCTGCTATAATCGACCCGTAGTTCCCGAAGGAGCTGAGAAGCGAGGGATAGATAAAGCTCAGTACCACCGAGGCCTGGATGATCCCGCTGAACCTGGCCAGCAGCGAACCTGATATGGTGGATAGAAGTGCAAGGCCGGTTATCGTGATGAAGACCTGCTTCAGCTCAAGGAACTCCGCCTTCCTTACCCTGCTTATAGCGGCCACGATGAGGAAGAGGAGTATCATAGTGTAGTTGAAGAGCCTGAAAGCTTTGGGGGACTCTTCTATGAGGAGGATGAAGAGGACGAGTGATGGAACGGTCAGGAAGTCACCCATCGAGGCGACGAGCGGAGCGGCAACACTGTCAGGGTCGGTACCGCGCCTGAAGGAGAATATCGTCACGAAGGATGTGAAGTAGCCCAGGATGAAGGAAACCAGTATCGTAGAGGTTATGACTATGAGGAGGACGTCAAGGGCGTTCTTCTTTATTCCAGTGGCGACGCCGATGGCCCAGAGAAGGAAGATGGGGATGAGCGAGATGAGCATCCTAAGGACTATCTCCTTGAGAACCTTTTTGTCACGCAGGGAAGGTTCAAGGTCACCGAGGTAGAGCATCGTGGAGAAGCGCGAGGCCATTGAACCAAAAACGTTCCCGCGGAGGCCCATCATACCAGGAAGAACCACGAGAAGGCCGGGAAACTGGGTCCTTATCACTTCAAAGTACTTGCCCAGAAAAGTGCCCCCGAAGAGGCCGAATATCTGTGAGGTGAACAGGGACGGTAGCGTAACCCTGTAGGCTTCCCTGACCTTCTCCCTCAGCTCTGCCCTGACCTCTCCGCCGATCACTGCCATCACTCTCCATTGCCTTCACCCCGTAAGCATTGACCTTTGCGGGTATTAAACTTTTCGAAGGCGAAAACTAAATAAGATTTCCCATCTTTTCCCCCATCGGTGAGAGCCGGGTGGAAGAGTGGGACGAAATCGAGGTTCCCAGGAACGTTAAGGACATCTTCGTGGAGATGAAGAACACGGCTGAGCTGATGGTTGACCTGGCCTACTCCTCGATACTCTTCAACGAGGAGGAGATGGCCGAGGAAGTGCTTGAGCTTGAGGAGTACCTCGATCTGCTCAACTACCACCTCATGGTTCACGCGGTTCTGGCCGCGAGAAACCCCAAGGAGGCTGAGCAGATAACCTCCATACTCCACATGGCGCACGCGATAGATGACATGTCAAACGCTGCCGCAGACCTGGCGAAGATGGTTCTGGAAGGTGTGGAGCTTCACCCGGTCATAACCGAGGCTATACTGGGAAGCGAGGAGATAATAGGTAAAATCTACGTCTCCGCCGATTCGGTGCTGGTGGGCAGAACCCTGGAGGAGCTCGACCTTGCAACCAACACAGGTGTGTGGATCGTGGCTGTGAGACGTGGAAAGCGCTGGATCTTCGACCCCGACGGGGACTTCAAGATATTTCCCGGGGACATTCTCATCGGGAGGGGAACGGCCACGTCAATAGACTACCTCAAGGAGATAGCGAGGGGCAACATCAAGGTGATGGGCAATGAATGAGCTTGAGCAGATTAGGAACTGCCTCATCGAGATGAAGGACCTCTCCTCACTTATGGTCGACCTTGCCTTCTCGTCGGTCATGTACAACAGCGAGGACATCGCGGAAGAGGTCTACCTCCTCGAAGAGCGCATGGATGAGCTCACACTCAGGGTCAAAAGGCTCGCCCTGCTCCTCGCCAAGAAGGAGGACGACCCGCTGAAGCTCCTCAGCGTCATCGACATGGCGGAGATAAACGAGCAGATAAGCGATGCCGCCTACAAGATATCCGACCTCGTGCTGAGGGACGTCGAGCCCCACCCGATAATCAGGAGGATAATGGAGGACACCGAGGAGGAGCTCGGCAGGGTAACTGTCAGGAAGGGCTCCATCCTCCACGGCAAGACCCTCGAACAGCTCAAACTCCCCAGCAAAATTGGAACCAGGATACTGGCGATAAAGAGGGGGAGCAGGTACATCTACAACCCCGGAAGGAACGACACGATACAGGAGGGGGACGTCCTCATAGCCGTCGGCTCCGACCTCGACAGGCTGAGGAAGCTTGCGGGAGAGGAAGTTGAGGAAGAGGAATAACCTTCTTAATTCGAAAGCTTTTTATTATTCTCTGTGGTTCTTATCTCGATGCCGACGCGGATGGACAAGGCCTTCCTCGCAGGACTTTTGGTTGCCGTACTGATGACATACTCGATGGTGTGGCTACACGAAAGAACCCTCTATTCCCCCGGGGACACGGAGGAGATCACGCTGGCAACCTGGACATTTAACATAAACGCGAGCAATCTCTCGTGTATTCTGGGCAGGGAAAAGTTGCTGGGCTTTTACTCTTTCAGGAACTGGAGCGATATCTTTATTGCGTTCTCTTACTCTCCGGTGGCCATGAGGAACGTGGGCTGTGACGATTTTCCGATATCGGGTGAGTTCGTCCTCCATCTCAGGCCGAGGAACGAGTCGGTAGCTATAAGGCGTGTACTTTTCGTGGTGGAGAACGTGAGCAACGTCTCGGTGGATCCGATATTCCCGACCCAAGTGGGGGTCATGTACTTCAAAACCCCAGACGGCAGTTTTGAGGTGACCGAAACTCCCGTGCCCGGTCTCGAAATCTGGCAGGCCATCAGGGCCGAGGCGCTGAAGCCGAGCTGGGGCAACTCCCTTGACCTTACCCCCAAGATTCCCCTCGACGTCAGGAGGCGTGGTGGCGGAATGACCATTGAGGCCAGGGTGAGGTTCAGGCTGGAAATCGAATATCTCGTAAGGACTGGATTCTTTAAATCGGAGAAGAGGAAGATTGAGATAGAGATCCCGGCGGTTTATCGCCTGTATGGGTTTGAAAACTGCCCCTACGAGTGCTAACCCCGAGCCTTCCCCTTTATATCCGCGTCCGTTACCAGTCCCTTAGCGTAGGGGCACAGCTCCCTCAGCGGGCAGGAGTCGCACTTAGGCCTTAGGGGGTGGCATATCCTCTTCCCGTGGTCGACCATCGCGTGGTTGACGTAGATCCACTTCTCGTAGGGGATGAGCTCCGCCAGGTACTCCTCCACCTTCTCAGGGGCGACCCTCGGCGGGGCGAGGCCGAGGCGCTTGCTTATCCTGTTGACGTGGGTGTCGACCGGAATCGCCTGCCTGCCGAAGCCGTAAGCCAGGACTATGTTGGCGCACTTCCTCCCGATGCCGGGCAGCTTCATGAGCTCGCCGATGTCGTCCGGCACCTTTCCGCCGTATTTTTCGAGTATTATCCGGGAGGCCTTCACTATCCACTCTCCCTTGGTCTTCCAGAGGCCAACCCCGCTCCTTCTCAGAAACTCCTGCATCTCCTCGACGGGAGTTTTCGCTATGCTCTCAATGTCGTCGTATCTCCTGAAGAGCTCCTTCCAGACCTTATATGTCACCTCGTCCCTCATGCGCTGTGAGATTATGCAGTGTATCAGTGTCCGGTAAGGGTCGCCGATTAGGAGCTTCTCCCTTGGATGGGTTTCCATCAGAATCTCGACGATTTTTTCAGCCCTTTTTTTCTTCTCCTCCCAGCCCTCGTCAAAGGTGAACTTCTCAAGGCTTAACGAGCCTGATTTTGCTTCCCCCATGGATTATCACCACAGTTCCTTTGGAGACCCTAACTCCGTTAAGGTCATCGAACTCGTCGCTATAAATCTTTTGCCCGGTGTGGTTCAGAATCAGAACCTTTCTTCCGAGCACAACGACGAACCCCTTATCGAAGGGGATCACCTCACTCACCGGCTCGTCAAACTCAAAGTCCACGACCTCGGCGCTCCCCGTCGAGAAATCTATCCTTGTATTTCTCTCGACTTTCAGCGGTGAAGGCTCGGCCAGGAGAACCTTAAAGCGCAGCGGCTTTCCGAGAAGGTCCACCTCAATCTCCTCCCCCGTTCTGACCTCTGTGCCCATGAGCTTGCTCCGTATGACCTCGCTGAAGTCCGCCGGCAGTTCGGCCTCGAAGAGGGGCCTTAGAACGAGCCTCATACCATCACCACTGAATCATAGTGATGGGGGGTAATAAGAGTTCCCACCACAACCTTTTTAAGCAATATATCGTCCGATATATTTGGTGAGATAAATGGAACGTCCGAGTTTTAAAGGGTACATGAAAATACTCGTGCTCGACCTACTCCACGAGCCAAAACACGGATACGGTATAATGTCAGAGCTGGAGAGGCTGTACGGGATAAGACTGAGCGCCGGAACAGTGTATCCAATACTCTCCTCCCTGAGGAGGAGTGGCCTCATCGAAGTGGCAGGAACAGGGGCGAGAGAGAGAAAGACCTACGTCATCACGGAGAAGGGCAGGAAGTACCTGAAAGAGCACGCGGGGGAGCTTGAAGAGGCCAAGCGCAGGATGCGCGCCTACAAGGTCTTCCTTGAACTTGGGGGAGATGAGCTGAGGGCTGCCTTCAGGGAGCTGTTCGGGTCGGTGGATGAGCTGACCGATGAGCAGAGGGCGAAGATCAGGGAACTCCTCACCGGCTGCGCCAGAGAGCTGCGCCTGATTCTTCTTGGGGGCGAGTGAGATGAACGCAATAGAAGTTGAGAACCTTGTGAAGAAGTACGGTGACTTTGAGGCCGTTAGGGGGATATCCTTCAGCGTGAAGCAGGGTGAGATATTCGCCTTTCTGGGGCCGAACGGTGCCGGGAAGACCACCACCGTTCACGTTCTAACGACCCTCCTCAAGCCCACCGCCGGAAGGGCCACCGTTGCCGGCCATGACGTCCTTAAGGAACCGATAGCCGTGAGGAGGAAGATAGGGATAGTCTTTCAGGATCCGAGCGTTGACAGGGAACTTACCGCCTACGAGAACATGCTCATCCACGGCAGGATATACGGTCTGAGCGGGGACGAGCTGAAGGAGAAGATAGAACGCCTCCTCAAGTTCGTTGAGCTGTGGGAGTTCCGGAACAGACCCGTCAAGTTCTTCTCCGGCGGCATGCAGAGAAGGCTTGAGATAGCGCGCTCTCTTCTCCACGAGCCTGAAATACTGTTTCTCGACGAGCCGACGATAGGCCTCGACCCCCAGACGAGGGCCCACATCTGGGACTACATCAGAGCAATGAAGGAGGAGCACAACATGACGATTTTCCTCACCACCCACTACATGGACGAGGCCGAGCAGCTGGCCGACAGGATAGCCATAATGGACCACGGAAAGATAATCGCGGAGGGCACCGCCGAGGAGCTCAAGAAACTCGTGGGCAGCGACATAATCTACCTGAAGCTCCGGGCAAGGGATGAACTCAGGTGCCTCAAGGCGGATTTCATCAAGGGCTGCAAGATGCTCCCGGATGGACGGATACGGCTCGATGTGGACAACGCCGCTGAGGCTCTGCCAAAGCTCTTTGAACTGGCGAAGGAAACCGGCGTCCGGATTCTCGAGGTCACCTACCACAGACCGACGCTCAACGACGTCTTCCTGCACCTGACGGGCAGGGAAATCAGGGAGGAAGGCGGCGAGGGAGACATGGCGAAAATGATAATGAGGGCCAGGATGAGGAGGTGATGGCATGCAGGTCTTTTTCACCATGATATACCGCGAGCTGAAGCGCTTTTCCCGCTCCCGTGCGAGGGTCATCGGGAGCATAATCAACCCGCTCATCTGGCTCATCTTCTTCGGAAAGGGCTGGGCAGGTGTCTTTGACAACCCATTTGCGTCGCAGATATTCGGCGGCGTTGACTACATGACATACCTTGTGCCCGGAATAATCGCCATGACGGTCTTCAACATGAGCTTCATGCAGGGCATAACGCTCATCTGGGACAAGCAGTTCGGCTTTCTGAAGGAGATTCTCGTCGCCCCCGCCAGCAGAACAGAGGCAATACTCGGGAGAATCACAGGGGGAGCACTCATGGCCATGATACAGGGGGTCATAATCCTCGCGCTCAGCTTTTTCCTGGCTGACCTCAACGTCTCTGGAGTCCTCCCTGCGCTCGGCATGAGCTTCCTCGTCGGAATAGCGATAGCCGGCATGGGTGTCGCGATAGCGCTCAAGATGACCAGCATGGAAGGCTTCCAGATGATAGTGACCATGATAATGCTCCCCATGACCTTCCTCAGCGGTGCCTTCTACCCGATAAGCACGATGCCCGAGTGGATGCAGTGGCTGGCCAAGGTAAACCCCCTGACCTACGCGGTCGACGGTTCCAGGTATTATCTGGCTGGAGTCGAGCCGACCTTTGGAATCGTCACGGACTGGGTCGTGCTCATCGGTCTGGCGGCTCTGTTCGCCGGGATCGCGGCGCTGGGCTTCAGGAGGGCGACGATAGACTGAGAACAGTATCTCCAATATTCCTATTTTGGGTCGAAATCTTTTTATTTTTTCGAGTCCTAAGGACCCCGATGCGGAATGGAGCGTGCGGCACTGTTTGCCCTCATCCTCCTGGCTGTGGTTCCGTACTTTAGCCTTTACCCCGCCTACCTCTTCAAAAAGGGCCGACTCTCGGGGAGCTCTCTCACCGTTTACCTGACCTTCACCCTGGCCATCATTTCTATGGCCCTTGGGGCGGTCTTCGATTCCTTTGCCCTTGTCCTCCTGTCCCTGCTGGCCTTGATACTAACCGGGGTTTTGTCCTACCTCTCCCGGAAAAAGCTTGAGGAGGATGCATATTCGGTTGAAGTCAGTCCGGAGGAACAGCTGAAACTGGCGTGGTTCTTCCGGCTTGACTCCTACCTCTGGGTGTGGCTCGCCTACAGGATAGGTTCAACGAGGGCCGCTTTTCTGAACGTCCTCACAACATATCTTGCCGTTCTCGGGACTATAGCTCTGTTGAATTATTATCTCGGCGGCCACTTTCCCCTGAAGTCCTTCGCAGTCGTCTATGCGGTCATAATGGTTTTCCAGTTCAGAGGGTCCTACAGGAGGCTCTACGAGAAAACGAAAAAAGATTGAACCTATGCCCCTCCTCTGAACTTCTCGTAACTTATTCTGAACGCCTCCAGGACAGGGAGCTTTTCCCCCGCAAAGAAGCTCAGCATCGCGCCCCCGCCCGTTGAAACGTGGCTTATGCCCGTTATGTTGTGCTGGTATATGCTTGCTATGGAATGTCCTCCCCCGACTATGCTGAAGGCAGGGCTCTCACCTATCGCCTTGAAAACCCCCACTGTTCCAACGGCGAATTCCTCCCTCTCGAAGACGCCCATAGGTCCGTTGGCGACTATTATCTTCGCCCCCATCAGCACTTCGCGGTACTTTTCAACGGTTCTTGAGCCTATGTCGAGTATCGGGTGCTCGTCGAAGAGCCACTTCTCCTCGCTCAGCAGATCAACTTCGACGCGCTCGCCCCTGTAGTCCACGGCAAAATCCACGGGGGTTCTCACATGGGGATAGAACTCGTTGAGGATCTCCTCCGCCCAGTCAACCAGCTCCAGCAGGCCTCTCCTCTCCATGAACTCAAGGTTCGCATCGCCCAGGTGGAATCCCTTGGCGAGGGTGAAGACGTGGCCGACGAGACCGCCGGTCAGTATAAGCTCCGCCCTGCCGTTCCTCAGTACGTTTTCAGCAACGCGGAGTGAATCGTCCACCTTTGCCCCACCGAGGACGTAGACGCGGGGCTTTTCCTGGGTATCGTAGGCCCTGGTGAGGGCCTTAACCTCCCTCTCCATAAGAAAGCCCATTACCATGGGCTTCAGCCTCGCAAAACCCACCAGGGACGGCTGGCTTCGGTGGGCGGCCGCAAAGGCGTCGTTCACGACGTAGTCGATGAGCGGCGCCAGCTTTCTCACGAAAAAGGTCTTCTCACACTCCTCTATGGGCTTATATTTAACCTCCTCCGCGGCGAAGCGGAGGTTTTCTAACATGAGGGCCTCGCCGGGTTTCAGTGCCTTTATCCTCTCGCGGGCGTACTTTCCAAATATGTCCTCAACGTATTCAACTTCCTGGCCGAGAAGACCGCTCAAGATTTCGGCATGTTCCTCCGTGGTGATGTAGTCCCCCTTGTACGGCTTGCTCTGGTGCGTTCCTATGACGACCCTCGCCCCGTGCTCCAGAAGGTATATTATCGTCGGGAGAACTGCCCTGAAGCGCGCGTCGCTTATTATCCTCCCGTCCCTGACGGGGGAGTTTAAGTCTGCCCTCAGAAACACCGTCTTGCCGTGGTAGCTGAAGTCCGTGAGCCTGAACATTCCATCACCATCGCGGTGTTAAATTTCACCCGTTAAAAACTTATTTTGAACACTTTTGGTGATAATGAATTTCCGGGGGAAAGAGATTTATAAAATAAGACAGAGAATATTCCAGTGCAGGATTTCGCTTTCATGGGTGAGAGTGATGTCGTGGACGCAGGATATAATAATGCTCGCGCCAGAGGACGTTCTCATTGAAAACGTGATCGAACTGCTGAAAAGAATGGGGTTCAGGGACTACGAGAGGGTTTCCAGCAAGAAGGACTGGGGAATAGACATCGTGGCCATAAGGGACGACCCCATAGCCGGCATGGAGAAGCTGGTGATAGCCGTTCACAGGAAGGGGCTGGCATCTTCAAGGGATATCAACGTTTTTGCCGGGCTTGTGGACAAGTACAAGGCCGACAAGGGCATATTGATATCGACTGTCGGGTTTACCAAGGACGCCAAGGTTCTCATATCCCGGGAGTACAGGGGCAGGATAATCCCCTGGGACGGGGAGAAGCTGGCTTCTCTGTTCCATAACTACTCAGTTGAGCCTCCCGAGGAACTTGTAAAGATGGCCGAGAACGCCAGGAAAGAGCCCGCCAAAAAAAGTCCTCTCAGCGAGTTTGAGCTCGATGCCCCGCTTCTATATGACTTCTCCGCCGAGAACGTGTTTAAGAAGGTGGCATCCTTTGCCTCTTCCAAATATCCGATTAAGCCCTCTGAGATGAGCCTCCGCGCCCTTTCCGTGACCCTGTCCAGTGCGTACATATTCTCCTGGTTCCTTGAGGAGAGTAACCAGAAGGACAAGGCGGTCGTGTTCTCAGGTGATAGGATAGTCCTCCGTGCGACGGAAGATAAGAATCTCAGCGTCCCCGTGACCAAGGCGCTGCTCAACGACGGCTCAATAATCCGGGCCACAGAGAGGTTCATAGATGTTCCGATAAGCCCGAGCGAGGCCGTTCTCATACTGAAGGAGAAGGCCGCCAAAGAACTAGGGGTTGCGGAGGGAAAAATAACAATCCATGAGCGCAAGAAGGTCTATGTTCCGAAACTTGCAAGGCTCGACCTAAAAGTGGGAGAAAACACGGCAAAAGCGACCGTCAATTTGGAAACCGGAGAGGTGCAGTTCGAGATACAACCCCTGCCGGATGAGTACTTCGTGGGAAAAACGGGGGAGATGGTTCTCAAGCAGACCGGTGAGGAAGTCCTTGAGAGGGAGCTCAAGAGGGACAGGGACAGGGTCAAAATCTCGGGCAGAACCAGGAGCTTCTCGTTTGAGATTTCTTTCAATGCATACACCGGGAAGCCCCTAAGCCTCGAAGCCCTTTTGAGTGACGAGGCCTTGGACGGGCTGTTGAGAAAGGCGTACCCTGATGGCGATGTCATCAACCTTGAGAAGGGCAAGAAGGTGGCCGTTGCGGACGTTCTCCTTGGTGACGGCATAGCGGTTCTTGAGGTTGACCTGACGAACGGAAAGTACAGGGAGGTCAGGAAGCTTCCTTCTCCGGAGGAGGCCTTCAAAAATGCCCGAGGGGTCATAGAGGCAAACTTCCCGCTCAGGAACCTTGAGATGAAGTCCCACAGGGTGCTTGAGCACAAGTACCTCGAACTGGTTCTTGAGAGCCCCGACGGAAGGGCGACCGTGAAGGTGGACGGCGCCACGGGGGACGTTCTCGACTACCTCGTGGAGATAACCCCAGAGAGGGCAAAGGAACTTGTCGCAGAGAGATACCCCAATTTTGAGATAGTCTCGGTGAAGGGGAACGAGGCGGAGTACATGCTGAAGGCTGAGAACGACAGGCACGTGGTCACCATAAGGCTGAGCAAGGATGGGAAGCTTGTCGAGGAGGTCGACCGCGTTCTTAGGCGGGAGCTGGCGGAAAAAATAGCCCTGGAACGTGCCAGAGGGATTGATGAGGAGGCCAGAATAGACTCGGTTTCCCTTGATGAAAACTGGAGTGTGGAGTTCGCGGGGAAGACCAAGGTGGGGACACTTATTCTCCACAGGGCCACGGGGGAGGTTCTCAAGGAAAACGTGCGCTTCACGGAGATGGCCATTGAGACAATGTATCATGAACACCTAAGGAAGGCCTTTGGCGAGGAAACCCTAACAACCGAGAGGCTCACCCACTACAAGGACAGGGGGTACATAAACATCAAGGTCTCCGGCGGGGAGAGGTTCTACTACGCAAGGATAGACACAAAAACCGGCAGGATACTGAGCGAAGACACCGCACCGATAAAAGGAATAACGGCAAAGCTAAAGCAGCTGCAGCTTGAGAGCAGATACAAATGATCAGGCCATCAGCATGTTCTCTATCATCTTTATGGCTTCCACTATCTTCCTCTCCGGTTTCTCCTCGTTCTTTGGAATTTCAAGGTTGATGACGAGCCTCTCTTCCTTGCTGTCCTCGAAGTCGTAGACCTCAAGTTCCTCGACCTCAACGTCCTCGAAGATGCTCTCTATCTCGGGGCTGATTATCTTTTTGTCGTTGCCGTAGACCTCAACGCGCACCACGTCCTCTGTGGTCGAGGCTATCACTATTATCTCGTACGAACCGACCTTCTTGGTGAACCGGAGAACGCTTCCGTATCCCTCGACTTCCTCCTTGAAGCCAAGCTGGTGCATGGTGCTCCTGATGGCCTCGGTCTTGCTTTTTATCCTGTTGAGGATCCTCTCACGGAGCTTGTAGCTCTCCTGGAGGGCTTTCTTTATCCCCTCGCCGGCGTCCTCAATCGTGCCCTCCCATATGCCAATGACCTTTATGCCAGAAGAGGTTGGTTTGAGCTCTATCTTGATGGAGTCGATATCGAAGTCTCGCAGGTCGTCTATTTTAAGCTCGCCGAGGGTGAGGATATCAAATTCCATCCTCACGATGTTGCCGAAGGCCTTGCCTTTGAACTTCACCTTCATCACCATGGAGGGCTTATGGGGATGGTTTAAAAACTCTTCCCCTTTCGCGGATGGTCAGAAACGACGCAAAGTAACATAAAAAGAGGGAAAAGGTCACTTCCTCCTCCTGAGGAGGAGCGGGACGAGTGCAAGGCCGACGAGGGCTGCTGGACCGCAGGTGCTTCCGGTGGTGCCCTGTGTGGCGCTTTCGGTGGTGCTCTCAGCGGGGCTTGTGGTGGTTGGGGTGGTTGCACTTCCACCGACGGTGTAAGTGGTTTCCGCAGTGTTGCCGTAGAAGTCGGTAGCTATGACTTTTATGGTAAATTCGCTCGCATCAACGCCGGGAACCTCGGTGAAGTATGTAGCAGAAACCTCCGCGGGCTTCATTGAGAACGCCGGGTACTCGGCTATGACCTTCCCGTCGCTTATTATCTGCACCTTCATGTCCCTGATTCCAACGTTGTCGCTGGCGCTGATGTAGACCTTGAAGGCCTTGCCCGGCTTGGGCTTGCTTGGTGATAGGTATCCAACCTTGACGGAGGGTGCCTGGTTGTCTGCGCCCTTGACCACGGTTATCTGACTGATTCCCTCCGGAACGGTAACGTTGAGGAGCATGTAGTAGGTTCCGCCGATTTCCCTCTCGCCGAGGACGGTGTAGGTTATGTTGGTTGCCTGCGGGTCAACTTTGGCCCCTGAGGGTATCTGGAGGACTATAGGACCGCTTATGCTCTTGCCGAGCTCGTTGATGAACTTGACCGCCGTTCCGTCATCCCCGTCCTGGCGGAAGACGATGAACTTCTGCGGAACCGGAAGCGAGACGGGCTTCTCCTTATCAAAGAGGTTGCTGACAAACGGGAACTTGACTGTGCCGTTGTCGTAAACGTAGATTATCTGGGAGCCGTACCAGCTGGGTTTGGTATAACCCCTCTGCTTGTCGGTCTCGCTCGGCGGATTGCTGGTCTTGTCTGGTGCTCCGGTGGTCGTGAGGGCATAGAACCAGTGCTCGTTGCCATTCTTGTCAATGTAGAGGACGGGTTTATCCCTATGGATGTGGCCGCTGAGGACGAGCCTGACGTTGTACTTCTCGACGAGCTGGAGGAAGTACCTGGCTATGTCCTCGTACTCGCCGTTCCTCCCGACCCAGTCCCAGCTGGCGAGCTTCTTTATCTGCTGCCAGTCGTTGTCGTCAAAGGCGGTGAGGTTCTCCACGACTCCTCCATTTTGCCTGCTGATGTACCAGAACGGGTGGTGGACGAGGACTATCGGAATCTTGTCTGGGTGATCCTGAAGAACCTTCTCCATCCACTGGAGCTGTTCCATCTCTGGGTGCCTCTCCTCGCCCCTGCTGTCGAGGCCTATTATGAGGAAATCACCGATGACCCTGTAGAAGTACCTCGGGCCGACGTACTTGCTGTAATATGTTGGGGGATGGTCGTGGTTGCCCTTGACCGTTATGAGTGGGGTTCCTGCGGCAGTCGCATGGAGGATGGCACGGTCAAGAAGTACATAGCCCTCCCTGTCGCCGTTGGTGTCAACGTCGTCACCCGTTACAAGTATTATATTTATCACGTTCTCCCCATCGGCACCCACCATGCCATAGTAGGTCATGAAGCTGTCGGTGGCGGTGTAGCTGTGAAGTGCTACCGGGCTCTTGCAGTACTCGAGGATACCTGTGATGCTCTTCTGGAAGTAGTCCCCGCAGACGAAGCCCATCTTTGAGCCGCTCGTCACGTGAAGGTCGCTACCCTGGGCAATCTTGAGAACCGTCGGCGCTTTCTTCATGACCCACACGCCGTTCGGGATGGTTACCTCTCCTTTGTCGCTCTTCACGACAAGGAAGTAGACATCGGGTGCCGCGTCCTCAGGGATTTTAGCTTTGACTATTCCGTTATCTGTGCCAACGATTTCCAGATTATATGGCCCGTGGAGTATTGAAACTATCTGCAGCCCCTGGATTGTGACACCCTCTGCAGGATATATCTCTATAACATCACCGGGCATTCCTATCGCAGGTGTTCCAGGCAGGGGCTGAATCAGGATGTCTCCGGGGGTAGTTGGAGCCGCTGCCCAGACTGTGCCTGCTGGAATCGCTGCCAGGGCAAAAAGGGCTATCAACAGGGAGATTACTTTTCTGCCGAGCATAGCATCACCAAAGATACCCTGGGAAAAATGAGTTATAAGTTTTCCTTTAAAGCCTAGTCTGTGGAATCCTGAACATAACTGTTCCCTGCCAGTTCCGCCATTATCTCGGCAATCTCAGAGCTTCCCCCGAACCTTTTGTACATACTGTAGTTTAACATCACGAGGTTGTAGAGATTCTTTGCAATCTCAGGTTTTCTGTTTTTGACTGCCTCAAGGAGTCTTGTGAGGTGAACCGCCATCTCGATGAGGTGAAAGTCAGCCCTGCTGAGGGGCCTCGGAGGCAGGCTCCCCTCAATAAAGCCCTCGGGCTCTAGGGAACATCTAAGTATCTGGGTTTTTCCGAGTTCGTCCTCGTGCTCCTCCTCGCGGATCTCAACCTCGCCGTACAGTCCCGGGAGCCCCTTGATCCAGCGGTGCTTTTCACGTTCTTCAAACTCCAGGGTAACCTCGAAGTTCAGGGCAAGCCTGGACATCAGCTCGACATCGTTGGTTATCTGTATCGCGGCGTATGGGTGCTCCCTCAGTTCCCCGGCACTCTTTCCTCCGAAGAGCTTGAAAGAGAACCTCCGGCCCTTTCTCACAACGCCGACGGGAGCGACGTTTGAACGGGTAACAAGGAGAACCTCATAGACCTGGCCTTCATTAAAAAACTTCAAAGGCTCCATGTAACCACCAAAGGAGAATGGAAAAGGAGGATTTAAAGCTGCTGCTTTGGAAGGACGATGATGTCGTCCCTCTCGACGTAGAACGTTACCTCCTGCAGGGGTCTGAGGTCCGACACTTCCTTGTCGCTGATGGTTCTTGCGATTATCCTTGTGTCCCCAAAGAGGCCGACGACTTCGATGAAGAAGCCGTAGTACTCGATAAGGTCAACCGTCCCCGTAAAGGACACCGCGTTTTCGGCAGGCTTGAGCTTTATCCTCTCGGGCCTGATGACTATGACGACGTCGTCGCTCTTTTCTGTGTAGTACAGGTTATCCAGCCTGATGCCCTCGAACTCGACGGTAACGCGGTCACCGTTCCTCTCCACGACCTTGGCCGGGATGACGTTGGTCTTGCCCATGAAGCTGGCGACGAATTCAGTCCTGGGGCTCTCGTATATCTCCTTGGGCGTCCCGACCTGTTCGACAGTCCCCACGTTCATGACTGCTATCCTGTCGCTTATCGCCATTGCTTCCTCCTGGTCGTGTGTGACGTAGATGACGGTGATTCCAAGCTCGCGCTGGATTCTCCTGATTTCCGAACGCATCTCAAGCCTGAGTTTGGCGTCGAGGTTGCTCAGCGGCTCGTCAAGGAGGAGGACCTTTGGCTCGACCACGAGGGCCCTGGCTATTGCCACACGCTGCTGCTGGCCACCGGAAAGCTGTGTTGGATAGCGGTCCTCGAAACCGCGGAGCTTGACGAGGTCAAGCGCCCATTCGACCTTCTTCCTTATTTCCTCCTTGGGGAGCTTCTTGAGCTTGAGGCCGTAGGCGACGTTGTCAAAGACGGTCATGTGCGGCCAGAGGGCGTAGTTCTGGAAGACGAGCACCGCCCCGCGCTTGCTGGATGGGAGGTAGGTGACCTCCTCGTCTCCGAAGTACAGGGTTCCGCTGTCGGGGAAGTCGAGGCCGGCGATTATTCTCAGCGTCGTTGACTTTCCACAGCCACTCGGTCCGAGCAGGGTAAAGAGTTCCCCTGCCTTGATGTGAAGGTCTATTCCCTTAAGGGCGACGGTTTCTCCGAAAGTTTTAACGATGTTTTCAAGTTTGACGTCAACCATCCCAACCACCTCATGTGAGACCTATGAACGAGTACCTCTGCTTGGTTATCACGTTGGCGAGGACTATGGCTATAATCTGCACCGTCATGAGGAACACACCCAGAGCAGCGGCGAGGTTGGCGCTTCCAACGGCGCTCGTCATAAGCTCGACCATCCTGGCGGTTATCGGGTAGTAGTCCGGGTTGATGGAACCGAGGGTGATGCCCACACTGGTCTCGCTCATACAGTAGACGAAGCTCAGCATTGCCCCGCCCAGGAGGTTCAGGAGTATCAGTGGCATGAGGATTCCAGTGAGTGCCTTCCACCTTCCTGCGCCGAGGTTGAGGGCGGCCTCTTCAAGGGAAACGTGAACCTGCTGAATTCCCGCCGAGATCGAGCGCGCCGCGAAGGGCAGACGCCTGATGGAGTACGCCAGCACCAGAACCATTGCCGGGTTGAAGCCCAGCAGGTTGGTGGGATCAAGTGGAGTATTCGGGAACACCTTGGCGAAGAAGAAGAAATAGCTCATGGCAATGACTATTCCCGGAACCGCTATAGGTATCGTGGCGAGGCTGTCGAGTACTGGGCCAAGCTTGCTCTTCTTGAACCTGCTGGAGGCGTAGGATGCCGTGAGCGAGAGCAGGAGTATGACGACTATAGCTGCCGTTGAATACATGACACTGTTTATGATGACCCTCTCAATGTCCGGCTGCGTGATTATGCTCTGTATGTGTGCGGTGGTGAAGCCCTGGGGCCAGGTTCCGGCCCAGCTTTCGCTGAAGGCGAGGAGGACGACACCCACCTGGGGGAATATCGAGATGAGGAGCATTGGAATGACCACGAGGTATATAAGGGCGGCCTGCCATCCCTTGGGTTTGGCCACACGGGGCTTCCACCTTCCGCCCTTGCTGAGCATTGCGTACTGGCGCAGGCTGACGTACTTCCTGATTCCAAGGAACATCAGGACGGCAATGGCGAGCATTATGAGGGCTAAAGCCGCGAGTTGCGGGCTTCCAACGTTGAAACCGCTGGTGAATGCGCTGTAAATCTGGAAGGACATGAGCTTCCTGGCGAGTGGGTTGCCCTGGAAGACTATCGGTGCAGCCAGGTCTTCAAGGCTGAATATTCCAACGAGTGTTGCACCGGCCGCTATTCCCGGAAGGGCGAGCGGGAAGGTGACGGTTCTGAAGAGGTGGAAGCCCTTGCTTCCGAGGTTCTCGGCCTGCTCCTCAAGGGTCGGGTCGATGTTGATGAAGCTCGCGTAGGCATTGAGGTAAACAATTGGATAGTACGTCATGGTCTGGGCGATGATCACACCGACGAGGCCGTCGATAACGATTCTGTGGGGGAATACATGGAGGATGTCATAGAACAGCCAGTTGATGAGGCCATTGGGCAGGAACATCTTCTTAACTATGAAAACGTTGACGAAGGGCGTGACCAAGAGCGGGACAAAGAGCAGTATCCTGATAATGTTCTTGCCCGGAAAGTCATAGCGGGCCATAACGAAGGCGAATATCGTTCCGAGAATCGTTGTCAGTATCATGACACTGATTGAAACGAGGATGGAGTTCAGGATAACTCCGAAGTCAACGCCCTGGACGTAGTATATCTGCTCTCCGTTGGGCATCGTGATGAGTCTGTAGAACTCTCCGGTTGGTCTGAAGCTGATATAGTAATCGGACGTTAGGATGCTGGTGAACCAGTGGAAGGAGAAGTGGCCGTTGTACTCGAAGGCCACTGCCAGCATCGTCACCACGGGGATTATCAGGAACGCCACCAAGTAGAGGAGTGGGAACAGGAACGACGTCGTCACGACCGGGTCGAAGATGGGGGTTCCAAAGAGATTCTCGCTCCACTTGCTAACCTTCATCGAGCATCAACCTCCGTTGTTTTGAACTCCCAATCACTCTGATTGGGTCGAAGTGGGGTCTATTTAAATATTTCCAAAAATTTGTTGATTTATTAGCATCTAAAACGGGGGCAAAAGGGAGAAAAATCTTCAGAAAAATATCAAAAAATATGTAAGATGTCAAATTCAGCCGGTCATGCTCTGGAGGTCCTGGAGAACCTTGTCGTACTTGTCGCTGGCTGCCTGGCGCCACTCCTGGACGAGCTGGTCCTGGAAGTTCCTGTCGCTGACGATCTTGTCGTTTATCTTCTTGGCGTACTCCTCGGTGAATGTTACCATCTGGCCGGTCTCTGGGTCCTTGAACTGTATCGGTGCAGTGAGCTCGTCCTTGAGCTGTTCAAACTGCTCCTTGGTGATCTTGCCCTCCTTGTAGGCCTGGACTATGGCAACCCAGGCGTCGTGGAGCTTCTGGTTCGGGTCAACGAGGGTAGCCTTGAAGTAGTACTGAAGTGCGCTGACGGTTTCAAGGGCGCGCTTATCGTCGAACGGTATTCCCTTGGCGTTGATGGCGTCCTGGTAGGCCTTCTTGAGAGCGGGCCTGACTTCGCCGTAGGTCTGTCCCTCGTGCTGGCCCTTGAATATGACATCGGCGTAGGTCTTGGTGATCTTCATGTCGAAGATGTCCGGGTTGATCGGGAGCCTGTTGACGTCCGGGCTCATCCATATGGCTTGGCCTTCGGTGAGGACCCAGTAGATGAAGGCCTGGGCGGCCTCGGGGTGCTGGGCGTTCTTGAGGAGGGCTATCGGGTCACCGTTGATGATGCTCTCCCCCTTCGGGACTATGTACTGGCAGTCCGGGTTCTGCTGCATGGCGGTGTATCCGTAGAAGTCTATAGTGTTTCCTGCCGCGATCTCACCGTTTATGACGGCGTCTCTGACGGCATCACTCTGCATGTATATCTTCGAGTTGGCCGCAATGAGCGTCATTATGCGCCAGCCCTGGTCCCATCCAAAGGCCTGAAGGATGATCTGGTATATCCTGGTGTTGGATGTGCTCCTGGTCGGGTCGGCTATACCGTACTGCGGCGGGTTGAGGGCCCACTCCTCGCTGGCAACGTCCTCCCACTTCTCGGGAACCGGAAGGTTCCACTTTTTGAGCTGGGCTTTGTTGACTGTAAATCCGAACGACGAGAGGGCGGCAGCAATCCAGTAGACCTTATCCCCCTCCTTTCTGACCATGGGCATTCCTGCGAGTTCTGTCGGTATAGGGTTGCCGAGGAGGTCAAGAACCTTCTTGTCGGTTATGGGGGCAAGGTAGCCAGCTTTGTACAAGTCATCGAAGAGCGTCGGTCCCCCACCCCAGCCGACATCGGCACCTTTCTCGATGTAGCTCGGCCAGAGGCTTTCCGGAACCTTGATGAACTTGATGTCCTGGATGTTGTACTGCTTCGCTATGTCGCTCTTGAGGAAGGCCTGCTTGGCCATGTACTGTATTGTTGCATCGTGTCTGGTGACGACAACAAGGGTTATACCGCTGCTTTCTCCACTGCTACCGCCGATACATCCACTGGCCACGACACTGAGGGCAAGAAGCAGGATAAGTCCGATAGAGGCCCATTTCTTCATGGTTTATCACCCAGTTATGTTTAATCAGTGGAAGTTCCTCAAACTCAATAAAAAATTAATGGTTCAATAGACAAAAAAAGAAGAAAGATTCACTTCTTCCTCCTATAGAGGACAAGCGGTATCAGGGCAAGGCCGACGAGGGCTGCTGGACCGCAGGTGCTTCCGCCGGTCTCTCCACCGGTTTCGCTGCCGGTCTCGGTGCTCTCGGTTGTGGTCTCCTTGCCAAGCTCGCCCTGGACGTAGACGGCCCACTTGATGAAGTTGGTGACGAACTGCGGACCGTCGAGCTTGACGCCGTGGTACTCTGGCGCCCACATTGGCTCGTAGCCTCCGTAGGGGGTCTCACCGCTGACGATGAGGACGTTCTTCTTGTCAGGGAAGAGCTGAACTGCCATAAGCGGGAACTGGCCGGTGTCACCAGCGGTGTAAGCGTTGGCCGCCGGGTCAGTGTTCTCGACGATTTGACCGTCATTGCTGCTTGTAACTATGACGTAGATGTTCTCAATACCTGCGTTCGGTTTCAGGGGCTTCCAGTTACCGTTCTCATCATAGTAGGCTACGACACCCGGGCCGTGGAAAAGGACCTTTCCGCCGTTGGTGAGGTCCTTGGTTATCATGTCCTTCTCAGGGGTGTCTGAGTCGGGGTTGACAAGGCCTATGACACGGTAGCCAGCTCCAGCGTTGCTGGTGGCGTCCTCAACTGAAGCCTGGTCAACGCGGAGGTTGGCACCGATGGCATCGAGAATAGTGTCGGCAAAGTCAATCCTGTTCGGACCGTCGCCGTAGTCCGAATCGGCGGCAACCCAGAGGATCCTGTTACCGTCGTTCCACCACTGGACGAGGGCCTGTATTTCATCCGGGCTGAATGCCTGGCTCGGCTGGCCGAGGATAAGGAAGTCAACGTCCTTAATCGCGTCGTAGGTTATCTTGTCCCCAACGTTCTGTATTCCAAGGGTGTCTGCGACGGCCGGATCGCCGATGTAGACCCAGTTGAAGTCGCTGAGGGTCTTTATCATTCCCTCTGCGAGGACGTTGCCGTCCCTGTCGGTCAGAACTGCCAGGCCCTTGTCGCTCTCTCCGTGGGCAAGGTCAACACCGATGGTCGTAGCGCTGGCCATGGCAAATCCAAAAACACCAAAGAAGACAAACACGGCAAGTATTATTGCAGCCTTCCTCATGGTATCACCGGGTTATCTAAGGCTTAGGGAGTTATAAATCTTATGAATCCGAACTTTAACAGCCCGGAAAAACTTCCGTAAAGTCCTTAAAGGCTTGTACCGTTCAGGCTTCAGGTGGTGAGTATGGACATTGAAAGAAGGATAGAGCTCATCAAGAAGAAGCCCACAGAGGAACTCCTGACAGAGGAGAACCTAAGGCACCTGCTCGAAGTCGGTGTTCCAATGCAGCACTACATAGGGTTCGAGATAAGCGGTTACATTCACCTCGGAACCGGGCTTATGGCCGGGGCAAAGATAGCAGACCTCCAGAAGGCCGGAATCAAGACGAGAATTTTCCTCGCCGACTGGCACAGCTGGATAAACGACAAGCTCGGCGGTGACCTCGAGGTCATCCAGAAGGTCGCGCTGAGCTACTTCAAGGAGGGCATGAAGCAGAGCATAAAGGTCATGGGCGGCGACCCTGATAAGGTCGAGTTCGTGCTCGCGAGCGAGATACTTGAGAAGGGCGACTACTGGCAGACCGTCATAGACATCTCCAAGAACGTCACCCTCGCGAGGATGATGCGCTCCATAACGATCATGGGAAGGCAGATGGGTGAGGGGATAGACTTCGCCAAGCTCATCTACCCGGCCATGCAGGTGGCTGACATCTTCTACCAGGGCGTTACCATAGCCCACGCCGGAATGGATCAGAGGAAGGCCCACGTTATAGCGATTGAGGTCGCACAGAAGCTCAAGTACCACGCCCTCGAATGGAAGGGCAAGAAGCTCAAGCCCGTTGCTTTACACCATCACCTCCTCCTCGGCCTTCAGGAGCCGCCGGTCTGGCCGATAGAGAGCGAGGAGCAGTTCAAGGAACTCAAGACCCAGATGAAGATGAGCAAGAGCAAGCCCTACTCGGCGGTCTTCATCCACGACACCCCTGAGGAGATAAAGGGGAAGCTCAGAAAGGCATTCTGCCCGGCGAGGGAGGTTAATTACAACCCGGTCCTCGACTGGGCCGAGTACATAATCTTCCGCGAGGAGCCGACCGAGTTCACCATCCACCGGCCCGCCAAGTTCGGCGGAGACGTGACCTACACGACCATCGAGGAGCTCAAGAGGGACTTCGCTGAAGGCAAGCTCCACCCGCTCGACCTCAAGAACGCGGTGGCGGAATACCTCATTGAACTCCTCAAGCCCGTCAGGGACTACTTCGAGAGGAATCCAGAGCCCCTTGAGCTTATGCGGGAGATAAAGATCACCCGCTGATTTTTCTCCTCTTTTAGCTGGTGGAGCCGATGCCGGGAATAGACGAAAAGGACAGGGAGATACTCAGAATCCTTAGAAAAGAGGGTAGAATAACCCTGACCGAGCTTGGGAAGAGGGTTGGCCTGTCCCCGGCCAGCGTGAAGAACAGGGTCGAAAAGCTGGAGAAGCTCGGGGCGATCAAGGGCTACTCCGCCATCGTTGACCCGGCCTTTCTCGACGAATACGTCCAGGCGTTCTTTGAGCTCAAGCTTGCCATAGACGACCACACCATCGACCCGATTCTGAGACGGGTTGCCAGGCTGGAGGAGGTTCAGAGCCTCTACCGGCGCAGCGGCGAGAGGCAGATACTCATTAGGGCGAGCTTCCACAACACGGATGAGGTCAAGGCCTTTGCCGGAAGGCTCAAACGGTTCTTCGGTAAAAACCTGGAGCGGGTTGAGGTCACAATCATAATAGACACCTTCAAGGAGAACTGGGTGTCGGGGGAGGGCGGGAGGCGCTGATTGCTTGGCGAGGGAGTGGGAATGCTCTTCGTCGTGAGACCCGGGAGAAAGAAAAACGAGCTTGAGGCATTCTTCATCGAGAACGAGCCTGAAAAGCTCACCTCAATGAAGAACCTGAAGGCTGACAGGATATACCGCTTCATAATGCGGGAGGGGAGGCTCTTCAAGGTCCTTGAGGGGAGCCAGTACAGGAACCCGAAGGAGATGGAGAAGCTCTTGAGACAGGCGAGGATAGTCCTCGTAAACGCCGGCGAGTGGGAGGACTACTTCCGGGGGAGGCTCCAGAACAAGATGGTTGAAAGGGCCGAACTCTGCCGTCTCTGCCTCCTCGACGGCAGGGTAACCGTCCTCACCGAGGGCAACCGCATTAAATACCACGGCGAGTACATATGCGAGCGCTGTGCCGAGGACGAGCTGAAGAGGGAGCTCCGCTTCAGGTTCAGGAGCGTCGCCATGTTCGACCAGGCAAGGAAGCTCCTCGACAGGTTCAGGGACCTCGACAAGGTTCTCTACGCCTTCGACCCCCGCTTCGACCCGACGAGGCACCCGGAGGTAACCAAGTGGGACGAGCTGAAGGCGAAGCACGTGCGCGTTGAGAAAGTTCACCTCGACGAGCTCCCGCTCCCTGAAAGGTTTAAATCCGTTCTCAAGGCGGAGGGCGTTAACGAGCTCCTCCCGGTTCAGAGCCTGGCGGTGAAGCACGGTCTCCTTGAGGGCGAGAACCTTCTCGTCGTTTCCGCCACGGCGAGCGGAAAAACCCTCATCGGCGAGCTGGCCGGCGTCCCCAAGGCCATGAAGGGTCGGAAAATGCTCTTCCTTGTCCCCCTCGTTGCCCTGGCAAACCAGAAGTACGAGGACTTTAAGCGGCGCTATTCTAAACTCGGTCTCCGGGTGGCCATCCGCGTTGGAATGAGCCGCATAAAGACCCGGGACGAGCTTGTTGTGGTTGATACGGGCATAGATGCCGACATCATAGTGGGAACCTACGAAGGAATAGACTACCTCCTCCGGGCGGGAAGGAAGATAGGAAACGTCGGAACCATCGTGATAGACGAGATACACACCCTCGACGACGAGGAGCGCGGGCCGAGGCTGGACGGGCTGATCGCCAGGTTGAGAAAGCTCTATCCAAAGGCCCAGTTCATAGGCCTGAGCGCCACCGTCGGAAATCCCGACGAACTGGCGAGGGAGCTTGGGCTAAAGCTGGTGCTCTACGACGAGAGGCCGGTCGATCTGGAGAGGCACATAATCATAGCGAGAAACGAGGGTGAGAAGTGGAGGCACATCGCTAACCTCTGCCGGGCGGAGGCGATGAGGAAATCCCGCCAGGGCTACAGGGGACAGACGATAGTCTTCACCTTCTCGCGCAAGAGGACGCACGAGCTGGCCGCTTACCTCACAAGCAAAGGCCTGAAAGCCAAGCCCTACCACTCCGGTTTGCCCTACAAGCAGAGGAAGCTCACCGAGATGGAGTTCTTGGCCCAGAGACTCGACGTCGTGGTCACCACGGCGGCTTTGGGAGCGGGCGTTGACTTTCCGGCCTCTCAGGTCATCTTCGAGAGCCTGGCGATGGGCAACAAGTGGCTCACCGTCAGGGAGTTCCACCAGATGCTCGGAAGAGCTGGAAGGCCGCTCTACCACGAGAAGGGCAGGGTCTATCTCATCGTCGAGCCCGGTAGGAAGTATTCCGCCCAGATGGAAGGCAGCGAGGACGAGGTTGCCTTCAAGCTTTTGACCGCTCCAATTGAGCCCGTGATGGTGGAATGGAGCGACGAGCTTGAGGCGGACAACGTTCTGGCACACTCCTGCGTCTTCAACCGGCTCGACGTCATCGAGGAGGTCCAGGAAAAGTGCCTCGGTGCCAACCAGAGCGCGGAAAAGGTTCTCGAAAAGCTTGGGGAGTTCGGCTTCGTCCGGCTCAAAAAGCCACTCGTTGAGGTCACGCCCTACGGAAGGGCCGTGAGCATGAGCTTCCTGCTCCCCAAGGAGGCAGCGTTTATAAGGGATAACCTCGGAAGGAAGCCGGCCCAGTGGATAGCCGTAAAACTCCTCCCCTTCGAGAACCTCTACCTGAGCGGAACGCTCCAGAGGGAGCTTGAGGGGACGGTTAGGGGAAGGCTGAGCGCCAACGTCTTCTCGCCGAGCTTCGCCTCCATCCTTGAGGAGCTCGATAAGGTTATTCCGGAGCTCAGCCCCAACGCCGCCGAGAGGCTCTTCACGCTCTACCAGGAGTTCTTCATGTGCCCTGAGGAGGAGTGCACCGAGCACGCGATGGAGCGCGTTAGCAACCTGATAATCGAGCTGAGGCGGAACGGAAAGCACCCCACTCAAATAGCGGAGCACTTCAGAAAGGTCTACGGCCTCATAGTCTATCCTGGTGACGTCTTTACCTGGCTCGACGGCATCGTGAGGAAGCTTGAGGCGATAGAGCGGATCGCGAGGGTCTTCCGCGTGAGGGACGCCGAGGAGGAGGCGAGGATCCTGAAGAGGGAAATCGAGGAGGGCAGGACACTACGCAGGGGTCTGGGGGAGGAGAGAAACAGAGACCACGGGAAACCGGGGAAAGGACACCGTGCCTGGAAAAGGTTGGATGGAAGAGGAAGAAGGGGCCGTTAGGGCTCATCCCACTATCTGAAGCACCAGCTGGGCGGGGTCTCTTATGGCCGGCCCCAGGCCGAGGATGTATATTGCGAGGTACCAGAAATAGCGCTCCTCTTCGTCGGGCACCAGGTATCTGAGCCCGTAGTAGACCGCCACGAGTATCAGCGTTATCCACGGGTAGTATGAGTACGCCCCCAGGTAGTTCACGAGTATGTTCTCCAGCCAGTGCACCTCGCGGTAGCCGTAGAAGTGGATGGCCACCACCGTCGAGGCTATGTCAAAGTAGTGGGCGAGAACCGGGTAGAGGTAGAGCCTTTCAAAGGGGCGCCACCTGTAGAACGCGAGGACTGCGGCAAAGCTGACAGCTGTGTGAAGTAGCGTCAGTCCGTAGGGCTCCCAGCTCTTGGCGTTTGTTACGAGGAGGTAGTTTGCCCAGATGGCCAGCAGTGTTCCCCATGATATGGTTACCTTCGGGTAGGTGCCAATCTTCGCGTCCACCGCGAGTGCGGGGAGTATCAGAACGAACGCCGTAAAGAATATGCCTGGAGTAAGTATGAGGGGGTTCTTTGGAAGGACTCCCCCGTCGACGAGGGCCCTCACCGTTGACCCGAACACGACCATTGGTGTAACCGCCAGAAAGAGCCTCTCGTCCACCTTTATCCCGAGGGGCTTGATTATATACTTATATGAATATATCACTCCCAGCCCCAGCAGGAAGGCGTAGACAAAGGTGTTGATCGGGTTGTATCCGCTCCTCGTGAACATGGGTTCCCAGAAGTACGTGTAGAAGAATTCCCAGAGGTAGTTCCACACCGATTCCAGCATCTTTTCCCACCAGGCCAAGGTTTGAACGACCGTTTAAAGTTCTTTTGGATTCACATGGAGAAACTTATTAAGGGGATAATTTCGTAATTGTAAGGGGGTGATACCATGTACGGTCCGGGTGTCGTTGCCGCAATGGGCACTGCGATGATACTGGGCTTTCTGCTGGCGCTCTTCATAGCGGCGCTGTTCCTGTGGATGGCAGCAAAGCTGATTGGAATACAGAACGCTTCGATAGGGAGGGCAATGATTGCAATACTCGGTGGAGGAATACTTGCCGCCATCGTTGGTGCAGTGGTTGGGGCGGTTCTGGGGCCCCTTGGCCCGATAGCGGCGTTCATTACAAACATATGGGTCATCAAGGCTGTTTTTGACACCGGCTGGCTCAGGGCGTTTCTCGCGTGGGTACTGGCTGCGGTGATAGCGGGCCTTGTGATGGGAATTCTCGCGCTCCTGGGAATATTTACACTCGGTGCACTCGCGGCGCTCTGAGCTTTTCCTTTTTGGGTAAGGTATAAATATCTCCAACGCGCTAACCTGTGTGATGCCTATGTTTTTCAAACCGGCTGAGCTCCAATCCAGAGAGGTGAAGCCCTTTGAAGGGTTTCCCTTCGGCCTCAGTGAGGGGAGCCTAGCTGGAATAATCTCGACTGACGAGCTGGCCAAAACGGCTTTTCTGTACCACCTCGTTGCAAACGCCCTTGAGAACGGCCCCGTCTATCATATCGGCCCTGGGGCATCGTTTTCCGTTAGGGTTCTAAAGCGCATCACAGAAGACGTATCCAACCTGTACGCAGGCAACGTCTACTCAGTTGAGGAACTCCTACAGGCGCTCAACGTCGTTGAGGATGGCTCCCTCGTTGTGGTTTCGCTCTTTCCGACACTCCTCAACCGTTCCGCGGAGGGAATAGTGGAGGTTCGGAAGCTGGTTGACCGAAAGGGGCTCATCCTGGTTCTGGGACACACGACCATGGAGCTCAACGAGCTTGACCTTCCCGGCGAGTTTAGGCGCTTTTATGATCTTCCGGAGATATTCGAGGCGCTGGCCGTTCTGAGAACCAGCTCCTACCGCGGCCATTACCGCCTCAACATGACCGTTCTCAAGGCACCTCCCGACTACGTTTCCGCTGTGGGTGACCACTCGATACCGGTGGACTCCCTGATAAAGCCTCTCCTCTAGCCGTACATGCTTATATGTCCGAGCCCGAGGCCGTAGCGAACGTAGAGAGCCAGGGCAAAGAGCAGCAGGACAACGGCCGTGGCGGCGTAGTCCCTGCCCGTCATCTCGATGTCGTGGAGAAACGTCCTCTTCTTGGTGGCGCCGAGGGCGCGGCTCTCAAGGGCTATGCTCAGCTCGTGGGCAGTCTTGAGGGACGCCACAAGCAGGGGTATCAGGACGGCGCTCATCCTCCTGATCCGCACGAGGAAGTTGCCCTTCTCTATTTCCCATCCCCTGCTCTTCTGGGCGTCCATGATGTTGCCCGTCAGGATGTAGAGGGTGGGGATGTAGCGGAGGGCTATCGAGATCGTCAGGCCAAACTCGTAGGGCATGCCCAGTTTCACAAAGCCGAGGATCAGGTCGCGCTGGCTCGTCGTCATCAGGAGTATGAACGTCAGCAGGGCAAACGTCAGGAGGCGCATCGAGAAGGAGATGCCGAAGAGAAGCCCCTCAAGCCTCGGCCTGTATATCAAGGGCCATATCACGATGGTTATTATGACTATCGGAAGGAGAGGCTTCAAAAGGTGGAGCACCTCCCGGATCTCAATCTTTCCAAGTGCCCTCGCCGCTATGAGCGTGAGAAAGAACAGCGGAATCAGGAAAATGGGGTCATTGTAGAGCATTATCGCGGCGATTCCGGCGAGGGTCCCGATTATCTTGACCCTTGGATCGAGGCTGTGGAGCAGGGAGTCACTCTCGAAGTAGAAGGGGTATATCATCGTGAACCACCCGCCAGGGCGTTTATAACCTCTGAGGCACTCCTGACGAATCCTATCCCGAGTTTTTCACTTATTCTGAGGAGTTCTGGTTTTTCAAGCCCGTAGTCGTGGAGTTCAAGGGAGAAGAACTTATCCACCGGGCCGTCAAAGACCTTCCTCCCCTCATGCAGCAGGACTACCCTCTCTGCCAGCTCCAGAACCAGGTCCATATCGTGGGTGATGAGGAGTATTCCATGGCCGCCTTCTCTCAGTTCGCGTATGGTCTTGATGACCCCTGCGGCGTTTCTGGCGTCCAGGCCGGTCGTGGGTTCGTCCAGAATGAGGTACCTTGGCTTCATCGCCAGGACGCAGGCTATCGCCAGTCTCTGCTTCTCACCGCCGCTGAGGGAGTATGGTGCCCTGTCTTCGTAGCCCTCAAGGTTGACTGTCTTCAGTGCCCACCTCACCCTCCTCTCGACCTCGTCCTCGCTTAGGCCGAGGTTCCTTGGCCCGAATGCAACCTCCCTGAAGACGTTCTCCTCAAAGAACATGTGCTCGGGGTTCTGGAAGACGTAACCGACTATTTTGCTCAGCTCGGCGACGGTGTGCTCCCTGGTGTCCATTCCGTCGACGGTAACCCTGCCCTTTGTGGGCTTCAGGAGCCCGTTGAAGTGCTTCACCAGCGTAGTCTTTCCGCTCCCGTTCTGGCCTACGAGGGCCACTATCTCCTCGCCCATCTCGAAGTCTACGCCCTTCAGCGCTTCTCTCCCGTTCTCGTAGATATGCCAGACGTTCTCAGCCCTCAGCATCGCTTTCCACTTCCGCCGGCTGATTTAAAAAAGTTCCCAGTGAGAACCTGAGCTCCCCGAACAGCCTCCTTGAGACCTCAAGGAGCGGGGGCGCCCTTCCGAGCACACGTGCCATGGACGTTGCATCACCCGGCACTGGGTTGGAAACGTTCAGTCCCACCCCAATAACCGCGTACCTGACCATGTCCAGCTCTCCCGCCGCCTCCAGAAGGACGCCCGCTATCTTTTTCTCCCCCACATAAATCCCCTCATCAAGAACCTCCACGGGTATCTTGTAGTCCCCGAGGGTTCTCGCCACCGCTTTGAGGGAGGGCTTCATGAGATTCCCTACCTCTGTAAGCCTCATCCTTGGTCTCAGAATCACCGAGAAGTACAGGCCACCCCTCTTTGAAAGCCACCGCCCTCCCCGCCGGGCCCTCCCAGCGGTCTGCTCTTCCGCTATGACAAACGTCCACTCGGGTTCCCCCCTCTCCGCAAGCTTCCCCGCGACCTCCATAGTTGACGGCGTCTTCAGAAGGTAGTAGCTCCTGACGTCGAGCTCCCAGGGGTAGGGCTTTCCTGGGGTGGAAACGAGCCGGTACCCTCTTCCGGTGGCTTCTATGCCGTATCCAAGGGTCTGGAGCTCTTTAATGTGCTTCCACACGGAGACCCTTGAAACGCCCAGTTCCCTGGCCATCCTGTCCCCTGACACGGTGTCTCCTTCCCTCAGCATGGACAGTATTCCCCTCTTTACGGGACTGTCCTTTATCAACCCTCTCATGACGATCAAGTTTCGTTAACTAAAACGTTTTAAAGATTAACGGAAGTGCCTCCGAGTGGTGATCAAATGAGAGCACGTGATGTGGCATTTGCCGGTCTCTTCGCGGCCCTAACTGCGGTGGGAGCGCAGATCAGCATTCCAATAGGGCCTGTCCCCATAACACTTCAGGTCTTCCTCGTCCTCCTGAGCGGGCTCGTTCTTGGGGCAAGACTCGGCTTTTTGAGCCAGCTGGTTTACGTTATCATGGGTGCCGTGGGCATGCCGGTGTTCGCCAACCTCCAGGGAGGGTTTGCGGTTCTCTACGGGCCAACAGGCGGATACATAGCGGCCTTTCCCATCGCGGCGTTTTTTGCTGGGTATCTAACCGAGAAATCCGGAGGAAAAACCGGAATGGTCGCTGGCTCTCTCGCTGGGATAGGTGTCATATACCTCCTCGGCTGGCTGAGGCTCGGCCTGTTCCTTGGTGGAGACTTTTACAGGGCGTTTCTCCTTGGAGTGCTGCCCTTCATCCCCGTGGATGTTATAAAAGCTGCCCTGGCGGTTTTGATAGCCGGCAGGGTAAGAAAAGCGGTAAATTTGGGGTGATGGCGTCACCAGTCCGCCATCGCCTCTTCAAGTATCCCCACTGCCTGCTTCTGGTGAAGCGCTGCCTTTCTCAGGTCTATGAAGATGTAGATCCTCGGAAAGTTCGCCACAACCGGGCCGTACTGGCTCGCGTTGGCGTAGTACTCCGCGGCTGTGTCGTTCTGGATGGTCGCCAGTCTGAGAGTCTCGTTGTCCATGCCCCCTGCAACGGCCCCTTCGTACAGGGTGTTGTACCTCTCAAGGTTTCTGTGGTATTGGATGTAGTAGTAGAAGTTGAACAGCATCACGTTTATTCCGCGCTGAACCGGTGCCTCCGGGGTCGGGGCCATCCGGGAATAGCCGAGGTTGTTCATGATCATTTCGGTGTAGAACGCCTTCCATTCGGGCCCTTTCCTGGCAACGCTGTACTCAATGGTCAGGCCGGTAACGAAAACCTTACCGTTTCCGAGGGTGTATATCGCGGTACTTGGCTTTCCGTAGTCTGGGCTTCCGGTGGGTGCCTGGACGGTTATTATCTCCGCATCGGCCGGCAGGCCGACGAAGTAGCCGTGGCTGGCGTAGTTGCTGTAGAGCGTCGTGTTGTTGGCTATCACGTAATCGTAGCTCGAATAGCTCTGCACTATGGTTACGTTCCTTGGGAGGGGCGTTGTCCAGAGGCCCCCATTCCATCCCCAGTTGGCGGCGTGAATCTCAAGAACCTTCCCCGCCTTCACGTAGTCTTCCAGTTTTCCCATCTGGGGGCCTATTTGGTCGTAAAAGCTCTGGGGCTGGTCGCTTACAATGATGATCATGTCGTACGTGTCTATAAGATCCTGAGCCGTTTTGTTCTGAAGTTCCATGCCACTCATAACATCGTAAGGAACCCCCATGTCAGTGAGGGTGCCCTCGACTGCCGGCGAGTTCCACGCGTTCACGTTCTTAAGGATCAGCACGTTGTATTCGCTTAGCGGCTTTGCAGAAACGATGGTGGGCCCTAACACCGCCATCAGACTGAACAGTACGAGCAGCGATAACGCTGCACTCAAAATTTTCTTCATACAAATCTCTCCTTTTGGTCCGAACCGAGCAGAAGAACCTTGGAACTCCTACCCTTAATCTATTGTAAACCTTACACTATTTAAGCCTTCTTACACAAATTTGAAGAATTTCCAATCAGATTTGCCTCACAGCTTCCTGAGTGTCTCGGCCGCGAATCTAACGTCAAAGGAGTTCCTCACCCTGAAGAAGCTCAGCGTCACCTTGGGGTTTCTCTTTGCCAGCTCCTCGACTGGCAGCAGTTCGTAGTCGAGGAACTCGGTGATCCGGCTTAAGCTCCGGTATCCCTCTGCAAGGGAAGCGTTTATAGCGCCCTCCAGGGCGTCAGGCTCGTATATTGCGTGCGTAACCTCCGCCGTCCCGTCCTTCCAGACCGGTATCAGCGCCTCCGGCTCGTTCTCGTAGAAAAGACCTATAAGGTAGTTCACGAGAAAGGGCATTATCAGGGGCATGTTGCCCTCGGCGAGGAAGAAGGGCCCGTCCGGCATCGCTTTCAGGAGGGCCTCCATTTTATTCTTCGCGCTTACCGGAACGGGATTCAGGACGTGGAGGGAGTAGGTTTTGAGTTTGTCCTTTCTTACGACGGTGAGGGTCTCGTCTATCCTCTTACTCATCAGGAGTCTCCTCTCGGTGAGCTTCACCACAGGTTCATCGTTTACGGGTATCGTGTAGTTCTCCCACCGCTTCTCCGGGAACGCGAGGATGAGGGCTTTCATGGCCACAACTTAGCCGGTCGGTTTAAAAGTCAATCGCCGGTTCATAAAGGTGCTGGACTACACGGTGTGGATTTTCAACTCTTTGAACTCCTCCCTTACCCACTCGAAGTGCCTGTCCTCCGTGAAGAGTGTCAGCTCACGGTTTATTGCAACGGCCGCAATGATGGCATCAACCGCCGGAATCGGCGTTCCCTTTTTCACCATCGCCTGCGAAATCTTGATTGCCAGCAGATAGTCCTCCAGAGTCGGGGGTTATCACGGTCAGCCCAGCTCAAGGCCCCTTGGGAACTCAACGATGTTGAGGACCGCCGTGTATCCCCTGAGCTTCTTCCCGGATTTGACGGCCTCAATCAGGACGTTGGTGTCATAGAGAGCCTTTTCCATTCCGCATCCCTCGTTTCTTTGAGCGCTTCCTCGTACTTCTCAACGGGAGTTTCCTCAAGCTCCTTCTTGAATTCTTCACCGAGGAGGGAGAGGAGTTCATAAGAGCCCAGCTCCTCGGTCTCTATCTTTGTTGGGCACTTTGCTATAGCCTTCATCGCTACTTCGCTCCTCGTTATCTTGGGACACTTCTTCATCTGTCACTCAGTCTCTTTCTCGGGGTTAATATATATTTCATTCAGAGATACCCTAAGTTTACCAGATTCTTTAAGTTTCTGGAAAATATTTTTGAATTCATTCCATTTTTCCGGATTTTTATTAAAATATGCCTCAAGAGCATCTCTAACATCATACGGATAGTGTTCGTCTTTATCTGAAAAGACAATACTTATTCTCTCTACAAGATCCTCATCTAAACCTTTATATTCAATATAAATTGCGGGGAGTAGCGACCTTTCATTTGCTATGGTAAAGCTGTGTCCCTTGGGAACTATTACTTTATCAAGTAGAACTCTTTTGAAAGTTTCGAAAAATCCGTATTCCTCCAGGATCTTTACAAGTTCTGGTTTTCTTGATAACAACTCATAGGCCTCTAGGATACTCCAATCTGTGAGTTTATAAGGTATTCTTTTTACCAGCTTCCTGCACTTATCAAGACTATCACTTGACAAATATGAGGGACCCATCAACAACAGCTCTAAAAATTGTGGGAGGAGATAAGGTGGTATGTCCTTTTCTTCTTCTCTAAGTGTGTTCTCTATTAACCCAATAATCTCTTCGGCATATATTGGTCTCTGTGTTAGAATATCTCTCAAGCTCTCAGGATACAGTCCTGCAAAAACTTGTATATCAATGTCGTCCTTTTGGAGAATATATTTGATGAGTTCTTCGCTATATTTTCTGTATTCGGGACTTCTCTTAGAAAAGTTTTGCAAGATCTCGTACAGCTTAGCAGTAACCTCATACCGCGTCATTTCAGGCATATTTTTGTTTTTAAGTTCATTGTTTAACATGTCTAAAAATTTTGAAAAGGATTCCACTGAGATTAATTGTAATGCTTGATAAAGTGAGGTAGCAATTAATTTGTCATTATCACTTCCAAATTTCTCAAATATGTCCGCTAGTCTATTTACAAACACCTCAATTTCCCCGGCTATAGCTATCTTAGATAGAGCATCTATTATAAATCCCCACAAAGCCTCCACATGAGAATATGAAATATTATAATCCTTCCCATGAGCACAGATATTTCTATATTTGCGATAGGCTTTAATTAGTGTAGGAAGATCCTTGGGGACGTGAAATATTTTCTCAATCTCTTTTTTATGCTTTTTATGTTCTTTTTTGATATTTTCATTTAAGATAACGTTTACTACATTGGAGTCCCATGAATCTTCATCAGTAAACCACTCTTTTACCAATTTCCAGCTTTCCTCAGAGATGCCTTGTGGGCAATGTGGGATTTTCAAGAATCTTTCCTTTATAGCTGAAACAAAAAATAGCCATCCCATAATATATGCTGCTCGGTAAGCACCAGCTTTGTATGCAATGATAGACTCTATCAATAGTCCTTGAGAGTTTTCATATTGTCGTCCCCTGCTTTCAATCCACTTTTCGATCTCGAGAGGCCTCAAAATAATTCCCCCAGTTGATATTTCTCCCTGAATAACATATTATGACGAAGAGTTAAAAAGAATAACGGATATTTTAAAATTCCTGTTCCTCCAGCCACCTCTCCATCCACCTCGCTATCAGCTCCAGGCGCTTAACCCTGTGCTTCGGCTTCCCGCCCCTGCTCAAGTCGTGGTTCTCGCCCGGGAAGAGCGCCAGCTCGACCGTCTTGCCGAGGTATTTGAGGGCAGTGTAGAACTGGAGCGCCTCGGGAAGCCAGCACCGGTAGTCCTCCATTGAGTGGATTATGAGGAGCGGCGTTTCAACGTTCGGCGCGTACTTCAGCGGGCTCTTCTCCCAGTAGCCCTCGGCGTTGCTCCAGGGGTCGCCGCCTATCTGGTCGGGGGCAAAGAAGTAGCCTATGTCGGTCGTTCCAAAGAAGCTCGTCCAGTTGGAGATGGAGCGCTGGGTTACCGCTGCTTTGAACCTCTTCGTGTGCCCGACTATCCAGTTCGTCATGAAGCCGCCGTAGGAGCCGCCGGTGACGCCTATCCTTTCTCCATCGATAAAGTCGAAGCGCTTCACCGCTTCATCGATGACCTCCATCAGGTCTTGGTAGTCCCTCTCCCCGTAGTGCTCCCTTATGTCAGCAAAGCTTTCCCCGTAGCCGTCGCTTCCGCGCGGGTTGGAGAATATCACGACGAAGCCCTTGGCCGTCAAAACGTGGAACTCGTGCATGAAGGAGTAGCCGTAGGCGGTTTTAGGCCCGCCGTGTATCTCAAGAACCGCCGGATACTTCTTCCCGGGCTCGAAGTCAACGGGCTTCATGACCCATGCGTCTATCTCAACACCGTCGCTGGCCCTAACCTTGAAGTGCTCTGGCTTGGAGAGTGTGTACTCCTCAATCCAGCCGTTGAAGTCGGTAAGCTTTCTCTCCTTCCCGTCCCTTAGCGTGTAAAGCTCCGTTGGAGTGACCGCATCCTGGGCAGTAAAGGCTATGTAGTCCCCGATTGCAAAGCTCTCGACGCTCCTATCGCCGCCTACAACGCGCTCAATCTCGCCGTTGAGGTTCACGCGGAAGAGGTTCGCCCTCGGGCCGTCGGTTGCGACGTAGTAGACCCAGCCGTCCTTAAAGACCAGCTCCGCCCTCTGGCTTCCGCGCACGTCGCAGTTGAGTGAGTTGTATGCCGAGCGGTCGAGGCCGGCCGTGAGCTTTCTAAGCTCGCCACTCTCCGGGTCGTAGTGGTAGATGTGGGTGTTCGTGGGAATCCCACGCTCGCGGGTGTTGGCCTTGAGGATAAAGGTTCCGTCGTCGAGCGGAATGAAGTCACTCACGCTCCACTCTCCGTGGGTTAGCCTCTTTGCCTTCCTGCCCTCAAGGACGTAGAGGTCGCTCACCATCGGCTTTCTCTCGCGGTCTTCCTGGGCGACGAAGTAGAGCTTTCCTTCATAGAACCTAATCTGCGAGACGTCGAGGTTCTTCGGCGTCATGCGCCTCTTCTTCCCCGTTTCAACGTCCACCAGATAGACAACGCTCCTCTTTCCGTAGACCCAGCCGGCGCCGTTGAACCAGAATGGGATCTCCCTGATGACGTGGACATCATCTTTGGGCTTCTTCTCGATGTCTATCGGCGTAACGACCGCTATGCCCTTCCCGTCCTCCGTGAAGCGGAGGTTTTTGATTCCATACTTGAACTTCGTTAAGAGCCTCGCCTCGCCGCCGTCGGTCGGGATGACGTAGAGCTCTGCCTCCTTGCTCTCCTTATCGCGCTTGGAGGTGAAGGCCACGAGCTTCCCGTCCGGGGAGAACCTCGGGTTCCCGTCCTTCTTGCCGGCGGTGAAGGGCTTGACCTTCCTGCCGTCGTAGAGGTAGAGCCTTGAGAAGTAGTCGTCCTTTTCGAGGCTTACCTCCGTCACCTGGAAAACGAGCTTTCTCCTGTGCGCGTCGATGTTTCCCACGAGCTTAAACTTTCCGAGGTCTTTCTCGGTCAGACCCTTTGCCATTTAGAATCACCGAATAAACTCGGCCTTTTTCGTATAAAAGCTTAGCGTTTCGATGATTATCGAGAAGATTTCAAAACCGCCTAACCTTTTTAAATCCCCCGTCTCCCTTTTATCCGGGAGGGGTCGCTATGACCGTCAAGGTTCGCTTTGATAAGGAAGTGAGAGACTACGCCAAAGGCGAGAAGGTTAAGGACTCTGTTCTCAGGCTCACCGAGACGGCCCTGGCTCAGGCGCTTGAGAAGTTTCACCGCAGAATGATAGTCATCGAGGGTGACACGCTGAAAAAGGCTGAATTGGCTGGAATCCTGGCCGGGGCTTCCGCGAGGGTTCTGAGCGAGGTTCTCGACGAGCTGATGAAGAAAAGGTTGAGAGATGAGAGCGAGGACAAAATAGAGGTTCTCTACGCCACAGATGCTCTCGGCGAGGACACCTTTGGGAGGAAGCGCTACGAGGCCTTCAGAAAGCACTTCGACGTTCTGGCAGGTGGAAGCGCCGAGGTGAAGGCTGTAACCTTCAAGCACACCCGCGACATCCTCGGGAGGACGTACGACCTGCTCGTTCTGGACATGAGCTATGACTACTCGCCGAACGACCTCGGGAGGATTATCGAGACCGTCCGCGGCGGCGGTCTTATCTTCATACTCGCCCACCCCTTTAAGAAGTGGAAGGACATGTGGACGGGCTTCCACAAGAGCCTCGTCACACCGCCTTACACGATAGACGACGTCAAGAAGCGCTTCAACAGGCGGCTCATAAGGAAGTTCACCGAGCACGACGGCATCTACATAATAACCGAGAACGGAAAGGTCAAGAAGAAGCCGAAGAGGAACAAGAGCCAGGCAAAGATTAAGGCCAGAAGAGGCGTGCCGATTCCGGAGGAGACCCTCTTCCCGCGCGAGCTCTACGAGATGGCCCTCACCGAGGGGCAGGTTGAAGTCCTAAGGGCCTTTGAGGAGCTGGTTGGGGAAGAGGGCATGCTCGTCCTCACCGCGGACAGGGGGCGCGGGAAGAGCGTTTCCGTTGGAATAGCGGCGATAGGCCTCGCACTGGCGCTCAAGAAGAGAACCAGGATAGTCGTGACGGCCCCAGAGCCGGAGAACGTTCAGGCCCTTTTCCGCTTCGCCAAGCGTGCCCTCCAGAAGCTCGGCTTCAAGCCGCACGTCGTCGAGGAGAGGGGTCTGATCAGGGAACTGTACGCCCGGAAGATTGGCCTGAGGTACTACCCCCCGGCGGAGGGTTACAAAAAGACCGCAGACCTCTACATCCTCGATGAGGCGGCAGGAATCCACGTGCCGATACTCCACAGGTACCTCAACAAGCCGCGCGTCGTTTATTCCTCCACGATCCACGGCTACGAGGGGGCTGGGAGGGGATTCTCCGTCAAGTTCCTTAAGAAGGCCAGGGAGAGGCGCTCCTTCAGGGAGCTCCACATGGAGGAGCCGATCCGCTACGCGGAAAACGACCCCATCGAGAAGTGGCTCTTCGACGTCCTCCTGCTCGATGCCGAGCCGGTTGAGCTCACCGATGAGGACTACGAGCTGATAAAGAACAGGGAGGTCTACTTTGAGGAGCCCGACCTCGATGACTGGTTCAAGAACGACAGGGAAGACCTGAGGAACTTCGTCGGCATCTACATACTTGCACACTACCGCAACAGGCCGAGCGACGTGGCTTTGCTCGCGGACGCGCCGCACCACAGGGCGAGGGTTCTACGGCTGAAGAACGGCAAGATAGTGACCGCCCTTCAGATAGCGGAGGAGGGCAACATTCCAAAGAAAGTTATCGAAAAGATGGCGAAGGGTTACAAGCCGCGCGGCAACATCATTCCCGACATGATGGTCAAGCACCACATGGCGAAGGAGTTCGCAAGGCTGAGGGGGTACCGGATAGTCAGAATCGCCACCCACCCGGACGCGATGGACATGGGGCTTGGAAGCAAGGCACTGGAACTCCTCGAAAAGGAGGCCAGGGAGAGGGGCCTTGACTGGATCGGTTCTGGCTTTGGAGCGAGCGAGGAGCTCGTCCGCTTCTGGGTCAGGAACGGCTTTGCCGTCGTCCACCTGAGCCCCGCCAGGAACCCGGTAAGCGGTGAGTTTACCGCCATAGTCCTCAAGCCGATAAGCGAGAGGGCAAAGAAGCTCATCCGCAGGGCCAACGACGAGTTCAGGATACGGCTCACGGAATGGCTTGCCGATACCCACCGTGATGTTGAGCCTGAGATCGTCAGGTGGCTCTTCGAGACGCCCTTCGGGGAGGCCGTTGATTATCCGATTCACCTCACGGAGGTTCAGAAAAAGCGCCTTGATGCCTTCACCGGCAAGGTTCTCACCTACGATACCGTGGTTGACGCCGTTAAGCCCATTGTTAAGCTCTACTTCCTCGACGGCTGGATGAAGCCCTACCTCGACGAGAGGCAGATAAAGCTGCTGATCTACAGGGTTCTCCAGGGGCACAGCTGGGAGGAAACGGCAAGGCTAATCGACAGAACCGAAACCTTTACGATGATAGAGGTGCGCGATATCATAAGGGGCCTCTGGTACTATTACAAGAGGATCATTTCCTAACCTTAAACTAACTTTTTATAGGATTGATACGTAGTCTCCTCGATGTATCGCTGGTGTATCCATTCCAACGGTGACTCCTATGCCGGGCGGCAACTGGGAGAAGATAATTTCGATAACGAAGGATGGCATGAGGAGCATAGGAACGATGAGGCGAAAGATAGGCAGGGGTAAGAGGATAGCACTGCTCATCGACGGTCCAAACATCCTTAGAAAGGAGTTCGGGGTCAAGCTGGAGGATATAGTTGAGGCTCTGGAGGGACTGGGTGACCTCAGGGTCTCCAAGGTGATACTGAACCAGTACGCTCCCCAGGGGCTCATAGAGGCGGTATCGAACCAGGGCTTTGAGGCCATCGTTGTCTCGGGCGAGACGGGTGTCAAGCTCGCAGTCGAGGCGATGAGGGAGATATACAATCCCAACATCGACGTGATTGCCCTGGCAACCCGGAACGCCGAGTTCCTGCCGGTGATTCTCAAGGCCAAAGAAAAGGGCAAGGAAACCATCGTAATTGGCATTGAGCCGGGTTTTTCGGCGGCGCTGAAGCATGCGGCGGACTACACCATAATCCTTGAGGGCGGTGAGGAGAGATGAAGGAGCGCTTTTTTAGGGTTCTCAGGCGCGGGGAAAAAGAGGTCAGAGAAGTTAGCACCCCGGAAAAGCCAAGGAAGAAGAGGAGCATAGGCCTCATAATAGATGGCCCGAACATCCTCAGAAAGGAGTTCGGAATAAAGCTGGAGGACATAATCGACGCCCTTGAGAGGATCGGGAAGCTCCGCGTTGCTAAGGTCGTCCTCAACCAGTACGCTCCCCAGGGACTCATAGAGGCGGTCGTTAACCAGGGGCTGGAGCCAATCATAGTGGCCGGAGACACCGACGTGAGGATTGCCATCGAGGCCATGGAGCTCATCTACAACTCCGACGTGGACGTAATAGCCCTGGCCACCAGGGACGCCGACTTCCTCCCGATAGTCAACGAGGCAAAGCGCAGGGGAAAGGAGACCATAGTCATCGGCGTGGAGCCCGGCTTCTCGGTTGCACTCCAGAACGCGGCCGACTACGTCATCAAGATGGAGGGCAAGGGTGAAGCCCATGAGTTCAAATAAACTTTTAAGCCCTCTTTCCAGCCCTATTCTGGTGGGAGAAAGTGATAGTTGAAATCGTACTCTTCGCACTCGGCCTCGTCCTGCTCATCAAGGGGAGCGACTATTTTGTTGAAGCCGCCTCGCGCGTAGCGAAGGGCTTCGGGGTGAGTGAGTTCATCATAGCGCTCGTCCTGGCCAGCATAGCCACCACCCTGCCGGAAGTTACCGTCTCGGCGATATCGTCCTACCAGGGGAAGCCCGACATAGCTCTGGGAAACGCGATTGGAAGCGCACTCGCGAATATAGCCCTGATCCTCGGTGTGTCCTCCCTGCTCCGCCCCCTGAAGGTGGAGAAGACCGCCTGGAAGAACTCCCTCTTCATGATAGCAGTCACGGCATACGCGGGTCTCCTGATGTACGACGGCAAGATAAGCCGCCTTGACGGGGCGAGCCTGATACTGATATACTTCGGCTTCCTGTACTACCTCTACCGGAAGCATATGACGCTTGAGGAGCTTCCGGAGGGCGGGCGTGGAAACCCGAAGAGGGATGCCCTCATAATGTTCGGAAGCGGAATCCTCGTCGTGACCGGTGCGAAGCTCGTGGTGGACAGCGCCGTCACGATGGCGAGGGCCTTCGGAGTCCCCGAGGTCGTCATAGGCCTCACGATGGTCTCGATTGGAACCTCCCTGCCGGAGATGGCCAACTCCCTCACGGCCACCCTTAAGCGGCTCCCAAACATAAGCGTCGGCAACATAATAGGTGCGAACATCCTCGACATCCTCATGGTCATAGGAATAGCGGCTCTCATAAATCCGATATACGTCGACTCCACAATCTACACCTTCACGCTGCCGCTGACCCTTTTGGTCATGGCCATACTGACGGCAGTCCTTCGTTTCACCGGCAGGATAGACAGGCTCACCGGTGGAATACTGCTGGCGATCTACTCCTACTTCCTCTACGCCTACCTCACCGGCGGCGTCCACCTGCCGCAGGGATGACCATTCTCTGTCTCTCCTTACTTTTTAGGACACAGTTCTGGGGCGCAAAGCTTTTTAATCCCGTCTATTACCCCCTTATGGAAACCCAAAACCCGTTCATGGAGGTGGAAAAATGAGAAAGCTTGCCACCCTGCTGCTCACCTTCCTGCTCCTCGGTGCCCTCTGGGCGGCAAAGCCCGTTAAAGCCCAGGAGCAGCTGACGGTCTACTCCTACGACAGCATAGAGTGGTGGATGAAGGAGATCGTCCCGATTTTTGAGCAGAAGTACGGCGTCAAGGTGAACCTTGTCCTCATCGGCGACGCGGGGGAGGTTCTCAACAGGCTCATCCTTGAGAAGGACAACCCCCAGGCGGACGTTGTGGTGGGCATAGACAACAGCTACCTGGCCAAGGCCATTGACGCGGGAATACTGGAGCCGTACAAGCCGGCCAATGCGGACGTTATTCCCGACTGGATAATTGAGAAGTTTGACCCGACCTTCCACCTAACCCCCTACGACTACGGCTTCATAGCGATAAACTACCGCAAGGACATGGTTCAGAACCCACCGGCAAGTCTCGAAGACCTCACCAAGCCGGAGTGGAAAGGCAAGCTGATAATCGAAGACCCGCGCACCAGCTCGCCGGGAATGGCCTTCCTCCTCTGGACGATAGCGGTCTACGGTGACGACTGGCTGAACTACTGGGAGAAGCTCAAGGAGAACGACGTCCAGATAGTCGAGGGCTGGAGCGCTGCCTGGAACGCCTTCACCAAGGGTGAATACCCGCTCGTCCTCAGCTACGCCACCTCACCAGCCGCGACCGTTTACTACGACAACAACACCAACGTCGGTGCGGTGGCGTTCAAGGAGGGCAACTACCTCCAGATAGAGGGCGCCGGGATAGTCAAGGGCGCTAAGCACCCGGAGCTGGCAAAGAAGTTCATCGAGTTCCTCATAAGCGAGGAGGCCCAGGAAAAGCTCCCGCTCAACCAGTGGATGTACCCCGTCAACAAAAACGTTCAGACCCCTGAGGTTTTCAAATACGCGGTGAAGATAGACAAGCCCGTGACCGTTGACCCCAAGGAGATCGAGAACAACTACGACCTCTGGCTCAAGCAGTGGACGGCACTCATGATAGAGGGCAAGAGCCCGGACGAGATACTCGGGAAGACGACCACGACGGCATCCGGGGAGAACAACGGAATCTGCGGGCCGGCCCTGTTGGTAGGTCTTGCCCTGGTACCGCTCCTCCTCGGGAGGAGGCGGTGAGGCTTCTTCCTCTTCTCCCCACCGCAACTTTTATAAGAGCGCCCCAAAAGCATAGGAGCGAGGGCCCGTAGCCTAGCAGGATAGGGCGCCGGCCTTCTAAGCCGGAGGTCGCGGGTTCGAATCCCGCCGGGCCCGCCACAACGAAAGACAAGGGGGCTCCGCCCCCTTATCTCTCTGTACTCTCAAACCCCCGAAGTGGGGTTCCACCCCACAAACCCCGCTTTTTCTCTAAACTACTGGGGGGGCTAACGCCCCCACCCCCCAGTAACTTTGCCTGCGCGAAGTTTGATCAAGGGTCGTGGTTCGCTCTCTAAATGCCTGTTACAGTGATTTTCACTCACTACTCCCAACTCTAAGAAGATCCCCATTTTTACATCCGATTAGAGAGTTTACCTTCTTTGCGCTCCTTCGGAGCGCTGAACAAAAGCAGACCTTCAATTAGTTGGATGGATTAGAGTCTATTCCTCCCATGGATTCCACTTACACCCAGAACCGTGTAACAAGAAAAATAAGAGGAACTAGAACTTCTGCATGACAAAAGTCTCACGGATACAGCCTGCTCGGCGTCCTCGGGAAGAGCGTGGCCCAGCGGACGTGGTCGAGCTTCAGCACCCATGCGACGAGCCTCTCTAAGCCGAGGCCGAAGCCGCTGTGGGGGACTGAACCGTACTTCCTGAGGTCAAGGTACCACTCGTAGTCCTTGGGATCCATACCCTCATCGAGAATCCTCTGCACGAGCTTGTCGTAGTCGTCCTCACGCTGTGAGCCACCTATCACCTCTCCGTATCCCTCTGGCGCCAGCATGTCTGCCGCTAGAACCTTCCTCGGATCCTCCGGGTCCTCCTTCATGTAGAATGCCTTGATGTGCTTCGGATAGCCGTAGACGAAGAACGGGCTCTCGAACTCCTGGGTGAGGATTCTCTCCTCGTCGGCGCCCATGTCCTCTCCCCACTCTATCTGAACGCCCTTGCTCTGGAGGATGTCTATGGCCTCGTCGTAGCTTATCCTCGGGAAGGGCGGAACGGTGTTCTTGAGGGTTGTGAAGTCCTTTCTGAAGGTCTCGATGTCGCTCTTCCTGAGTTCGAGGGTCCTCTGCACCATGTAGCTCACCAGCTCCTCCTCGACCTTCATGATGTCCCAGAGATCCATCCAGGCGGCCTCAAGCTCAAGGTGCCAGAACTCGGTGAGGTGCCTCCTCGTCCGGCTCTTCTCGGCTCTGAAGCTCGGCGTGAGCGACCAGACCTTTTCAAGGCCAAATATTGCCGCCTCAAGGTAGAGCTGTGCAGACTGGCTGAGGTATGCTGTCTTGTCGAAGTACTTGAGCTTGAAGAGCGTCGCGCCGCCCTCAACTGCTCCCGTGACGAGTATCGGCGGGAAGACCTCGTACCAGCCGTCCTGGAGGAGCCACTCACGGGCGGCCTGCATCATGGTTGCCTTGACCTTCATTATGCCCGCAACCTTCGGCGAGTGGAGGTGGAGGTGCCTGACGTCAAGCAGGAACTCGTCGCTGGCGTCCTTGGTTATCGGGAAGAAGTCAACGTTCTGGACGATCTGAATCCTGTCCGCCTGTATCTCAACCCCCGTGGGGGCGCGGGGGTCCGCCTTAACAGTACCCTCGACTATCACGCTGGACTCTATTCCGGCTTTCTTTGCCTCGGCGTAGGCTTCCTCGCTCAGCTCCTTCTTGAATATTACCTGGACTATTCCGCTTGAGTCACGGAGGACTATGAACACCTTTTTTCCGACTTCTCTCTTCCTGTAAACCCATCCGGCGAGTTTAACGCGCTTACCTTCCATATCGGGCCGAACGTCGGCGCAATAAACCTTATCAATCATCATTACCACCTCCAGAGGCTTTGAAGGGGGAGTTTATAACGGTAGCGATTGGAGACTAGTCAGAAAAGCGTCAATTTATCCAGAGCGGAAACGCCCCAATTCTGTGCTTGACAACTATCATCAACGGCATGGGTGTAGGTTTGAAAACCCTAATTTAAATCCTTTGTTACATTGGTTGTCATCTCATCATACGTTGGGAGGTTTTGGTCAAAATATGACAACATACCGTGTTGGGCAACATCGAAGGTGTTGGGGGTGGTCCAATTCTTGGCATGGATTTTATCCAAACTGGAGAAATCTTCGATTATGGAATATTTATCGGCATAATAATTACATTTTGATAAGTTGAAAAGGGCTATTAGTTCACAAATAGTAACACTTATATAGTATTGCGCCCAATTTATTTTGGCGAGGACTGTAGAATCTTTAATTATTGTGGGGTTGTGGTGGGGGGATGTTCAAATGTTTATTGATCCCTTTGTAATACGTTCCATCAATCGCAGCGAGTTAAGGAAGAGGATACTCTTCTATCTCGATGAAATATATCCCACCCCCACCTACCTCTCTGAAATTGCGAGGGTGGTTAAATCAGACCCCTCAAATGTGAAGGGTGCTCTTATAGGCCTTGGTAACCGGTACAACGGCCACAGCTCCCTCGTGAGTCTCGGCCTTGTCGAGGTCGTTACTGAAAAGGGCTTCAAGTACTACCGGCTCACAGAATACGGGAAACAGGTCGTCAAGCTCCTGAAGTCCTACCACTCCTACTATTCAAGGTACACATGAGGTGACTGGGATGAACGCACTGATCGAAGTCATCGACAAGAACCTTGAAGCCATGATGGACATCTCCCTTGCACACCTTTTCAAGCTCGGGCTGAAGCACGATATCTTCCGCAGGCTCGCGAACGGAGCGACTCGCGAAGAGCTGTTGGCCGCGATTTCGGTTTCCAACAAGGAGTACCTCGGCAAGCTAATCGACACGTACATCGCCCTTGGCATTGTCGATGAGTCCGAGGGCATTCTGAGAGTCCCTGGCTTTTCGTACGAGTTCAACCTAAGCGCCGACGACGCCGGAAGGCTGCTCTCTGACTGGATCCAGATACTCGAGGAGATATACAAGATGGCGGACTACGCCTTCATATCTGCGGAGCACCCGAAGATACTCATGGACTTTGACAAGGGTGCCGACTTCTGGGACATGCGCCTGCTGATGGATCTCAACAGGACGTACCGGCAGCTCCTAGTGGAGGTTCTTGGTCTTGAAGACGGGGCGAGGGTTCTTGACCTCGGCTGTGGCTCTGTTTCCCCAGTGGAGCTGGGAGAGGCAGTGGGGCCCAACGGGAAGTACGTTGGAGTGGATTTTTCCCCCGGGCTTCTGAGCATTGCACAGACCCGTGTCAGAAACGCCCGTATGGACTGGGTGCTCCTGAGGGAGATGGACATAAGAAAATTCGTGGTCAAGAATACCTACGACGCCGTTGTGATGAGCTTCGTCCTTGAGTACCTGGAAAACCCGGGTGCGGCGGTTAAAAGGGCCATTGGTACCTTAAGCCCTGGAGGGAAGCTCGCTATAGTTGAACCGTTCCGGGACAACTACCCATTGATAGCGGCCATGGAGTTCTTTGAGAGCCTCACGAGAGAATTTGTTCGCTTCCCGAGCTCAACCGAGGTTATTCACGCTGTTGAGGAGAGCCCCTACGACGTGAAGGTTGACCCCCTGGGAAAATCTGTCCTGCTGGTTACGCGCCTGATGTAACGTTCTGTCTTCACACCCTCCAAGAGTATGTTGTAGAATATCCCAATCTGCAGTTATTTCTTGGAGTAGTATCAACCTACATATGTAGGTACACCAGTTTCTACATAATTACCAACAAAAAATCGATTTATATCCAAAGGACACTAAGATATATTGCAAAATCCCTAACGGAGGTGCCAGGAGATGAGGTTGCTGAAGAAGAAGAGGGGTGCCGTCGGCATCGGTACCCTGATAGTGTTCATAGCCATGGTTCTAGTGGCCGCAGTGGCTGCCGCGGTTCTCATCAACACCAGCGGCTACCTCCAGCAGAGGGCGGAGGCCACGGGCAGGCAGACCACCCAGGAGGTTTCAACGGGCATAAAGATTGACGCGGTAACCGGCTACGCTCCGAGCGCAAACAACATGACCCTGATGACAATACAGGTCTCCCTTAACGCCGGAAGCACTCCGATTGACCTCAACCAGACCAAGATCTACCTCGACAACGGCCAGAAGCAGGTCGTTCTCTCCTACGGAAACGCCAAGGCCACCATAAGCGGGGACATGTTTGACACAACCTCTGCCGCTTGGAACAGCACCCTGGTTGATGGAACCCACTTCGGAATCCTCATCGTCCAGGATGCCGACAGCTCCCTCAGCGGAAACATCCCGACCCTCACCACCGGGGACATTGCCCTTCTGACCGTCAATCTCACCGCTGTCTTTGGCGGTGTTGAGCCGAGGACCCCGATAACCATCAGGGTCGTTCCGGAGTTCGGTGCTCCGGGCTACACCAAAGTCATCACCCCGACCGCCTACGGTCTCAGCACCACCGACAAGATTGTCGACCTCAAGTGAAGCCCCTGCCACCTTTCCTTTTTCCACTAATCTCCTCGCGGGTGGTTGGAATGTCGTTTTCGTACCTGAAAAACAAGTTCAAGAAGAAAAAGGAGGGGGAGGCCAAGCCTGAGGACAACAGGGAGATAATCAAGCTCGATGAGCTGGAGCAGGAGGCCGCAGAGGAGACCCCCCAGAGGACGAAGGAAGAGGAGGAGCTTCTGACCCAGGTGATGACCAGGGTAAACGAGATCGAGAACGACATCCCGCGGATAAAGGTGAGCATTGACACCCTCAAGACCCAGATTAACGAGCTCCGCGAGGAGATAGACCGTCTGGATAAGGTGATAAAGGATGTTATGGTCCTCTACGAGATAGTCTCGCAGCAGATCAACCCGTTTAAGGATGTTGATTCCTCTAATCCGTTACTCAGCGAGATTCAGGAGCTGAGTGAGGAGATTGAGAGGTTGAAGGCTGAGATTGCTCAAATAAAGTCCGACCTGAGACTCCTTGTAATCGATGGGATGGATCTCGATGACCTGATATACGAGGCCATGTCGGAGGGAGGGGCATGATTACCGAAACCGAGATTGATGAGAGGCTTAAACGCCTCAGGGGAAAGGTTCCGAACTTTCTGATCGACGACCTCAAAGACCGGCTCATGAAGAAGAGGGACATACTGACCCCAGAGCAGGTTGACAGGATAGTTGACAGGGTACTCCGCACCTATGCGGGCCAGATCGAGAAGCTCTCCAAGCTCGACAGCCGTGTGGATGAGATAGGCAGGTACCTTGAGGAGATACGCAATCACCTGATGAACCTTTCCCAGGCCGCTCAGGCTAACCAGTCCATGTGGGGTGAGGCACAGAACCGACCAGTGGGAGGGGCCCAGGCTGTGGAGTTCGGTGAAATCATGGGGGCCGGGAGTGCCGGCGGTTTCAGTGAGGGGTCCCTCGCCAGTGAATCATCTTCGGTTGAAGAGACACAATCCCCCGAGCCTCCTTCCCAAAACCCGACGGAGGTAGAGCCTATGGAGAAGGAGTTTGAGCTTACCAAGGGATTTGAAATACCGTCCGAGCTTAAGGACGTCCTCGTCGGTCCACCGCGCACCAAGGCGAGGCTAGAACACATCCCCAACGACATGGTCTCAACAATGATGGCACTGAAGTGGCTGGGCTTCCTCATCGACAGGGTTGGGATGCAGAATCTCGAAGAGGTGCTTGAGTTCTACTACCAGATCGGCTGGATCTCGGAGGACGTGCTGAACACTCTGCTCAGATACGCGGAGGGCATAAGGCCCCATCACAGGGAGCCGGACTGGAGGCCGGACGAGAAGCTCACGATACAGGATCACCTGGTTTCGCTGCTCTTCATCGAGAGGCTCAGGGGTGTCAGGATAACCCGGGAGGTGCTGGATGCAATAGAGAGGGAGATGAGGGTAATCGGAAGGGTGCTGGAAGACGTGTACGGCGTTTAGGGGATCTCCATGGGGGTCAGTGTACCAGCGGCCTTTGCAGTACTGCTCATAGCGATGCTGGTTTCCTTTGGAATGCTCTACGTCTCCAGCGAGAACGCATACTCGATGGTTCATGAGGCGACCGAGGACTACAACCAGATGGTGCTCAGGACAAAGACCTCCGAGCTCGAACTCACGGGGTACAACTACACGGTTGGAGTGGGGTTCTACGACATCACCTTCAACATCACAAACCAGGGGAGCACCCTGTCGCCGGCAAGGTGGACGTACATCTTCGATGGCGTCGTAACAACGACCTCCGTTGTGGCTCCCAGCAGGGAATATCTCCTTCCCGGGGAGTGGACGACCGTAACGGTTCAGAACCTTCAGGTCGACCCCACGATAACGTATTCCCTCGTGGTGAGCACGGAGGTGGGATGCGGCCTGAAGATAAAATGGAAGTGGGTCGGAAATACGACCAACGGATCCCCGCAGGTGGTTAGCAGTGCCTGGTACTGCCCTGTGGAGGGGTAATGATGGCGAGTTCAGTGGTCTCGGAGCTTGTGCTGTTCATCGTGTCACTGCTTGTAGCGGGCATGGTAGCCGGGGGTCTGTACGTGGTTACTCAGGATATTTCGAGCGGGATTCTCGTGAAGGGTCAGGACGTGGCGACCAGCCTGCGAACTAATTTTGAAATAATTAACGACCCCGAGAACATACCCGTTTCTGGTTCCTCGTACATCTTCTACGTCCGCAACGTCGGTAAGGACTCCTTCCCTTTTGACCCTAACTCCGTCATCGTGATGATCGATGGTGCGATAATTCCTCCAGCTAACCTGACTTTTGATCCAACCGGGGTGCTCGCACCCTACGATGTCGGTAAAATCTACGTCCCGACCGCGTTCATCTCATCACCCGGTTATCACAAGATCACCGTCGTCATAGAGACCGGAAAAAGAAAATCCCTGGTGTTCGAGGTGGGGTGATGACCATGGGGAGCCTCCTTAAAATCCAGATACCCAACGATGAGCTCCACAGGCGCCTTGGCGGGGGAATCCCCGCGGGGAGTATAGTACTGATAGAGGGGGACAGGGGGACGGGTAAGTCCATATTCTCCCAGAGGCTCCTCTACGGCCTTTTGAAGAACGACCACACTGCGACCTACGTCTCCAGCCAGTACACCACCCCGGAATTCATAAACCAGATGGAGTCCCTCGGTTACAGCATAATCCAGGACCTGATAAAAAGACGTCTCACCTTCGTCTCCCTCTACCCCCTTCTTGTTGGCGTCTCCGACAGGAGAAAGTTTCTCTCAAGGTTCGTGGGCGAGCCAAGGCTGTGGAAGAGCGATGTCATGATAATCGACTCACTCTCGGCACTCCTCCCGCAGGAGCTGGACACGGATGAGATACGGGCGTTCTCGCTCCACCTCAAGAGGCTGAGCTCCCTTGGGAAGGTCATAATAATGACCGTAAACCCCGCCGACATAGACCCGGAGTTCCTGAAAATCCTGGAGGAGGCGTCGAGCCTTCTCATAAGGCTCAGCGTGAAGGTCTTTGGAGGAGACCTGAAGAACTCGGCCACCATAGTGAAGTACAACAACGCGATGGGGATCTTCCAGAAGATAATACCCTTCAGGGTTGAGCCTAGGGTTGGGTTCATAGTTGAGATCGCCGCGGTGGTGTGACATGCCCGTCGGGAAGAACATCAGTGACAGCATCGAGGCTGCAATGGCGCGGAATCCCCACCTGAGGGCTTACATAGACAGGTTCGTCAAAAAGACCGGCAAGTTCCCCGAGTTCTATCCCCAGCTCAGCAGGGACATGAAGGACATAAAGTACCCAAACATAATCTACCCCGTTGGAGACCCTATATTCATCCACATCTACGGCGACATAAATACCGAAAAGAGATACATCGTCGTTGAGCCAAGAATAACCAGCCCGGAGGAGGAGAGGAAGTACGACATCCTTAAGGACAAGATACTGGAGCTTGCGCCGGAGAAGAGAATCCCCGAGGACAGCGAAGAGTTCGAGCGCTTTCTGGATGACCTCATGGACGAGGCACTCGGTAAGATTGGCGGGGGACTGTTCAGCCGTAGGAGGGTCTCGTTCACAGCGGAGGAGGTCGCAAAGTTCCGCTACCTCCTGAAGAGGGACATCGTTGGCATTGGTCCCCTCGAACCGCTCATGCGCGATCCTTACATCGAGGATATCCACATAATAGGCGCCAACTACGTCTCGCTCATCCACAAGATCTTCGATGCGATGGAGACCAACATAACCTTCGGTGACAACCTCCGCCTGGCCGACTACTTCAAGAACCTCAGCGAAAGGATGGGAAGGCCCGTCAGCGATAAGAACCCTATTGTTGACGGAACCCTGCCTGACGGTTCGCGTATCAACATAATCTACTCTCCGGACGTCAGCATCCAGGGCCCGAGCGCTACGATCCGTAAGTTTTCGGCGACACCGCTCAGCGTCGTCCAGCTCGTCAAGTGGAACACCTTCTCGGCCGAGGTCGCTGCATACCTCTGGCTGGCCCTCGAATACGGCATGAGCATCTTCGTCTGCGGTGAGACCGCGAGTGGAAAAACGACGACGCTTAACTCGATTATTCCGTTCATCAAACCGGACGCCAAGATATACACCGCAGAGGACACACCGGAGGTTGTGGTGCCCCACAAGAACTGGCAGAGGCTCACGACCCGTGAGAGGGGCCCGGAGGAGAGCAGGGTCACGCTGTTTGACCTGCTCAAAGCGGCCCTGCGTTCAAGGCCGAACTACATCGTCGTCGGTGAGATCCGTGGAGCGGAGGGTGCCATAGCCTTCCAGGCGATGCAGACGGGACACCCGGTCATGGCAACGTTTCACGCCGGCGATATAAGGAAGATGATACAGCGCTTCACGGGTTCTCCAATAAACATCCCAGTCACTTTTATCGACAACCTCAACATAGCACTCTTCCAGCAGGCCGTTTACGTCCGCGGCAGGTTCCTGAGAAGGGTTCTCAGCGTTGTCGAGATAGAGGGCTACTACGAGGAGCTCGGCGGCGTCGCGACGAGGAACGTTTTTGAGTGGGACTCGGTGACTGACAGGCACATCTTCCGTGGGATGAACAACTCGTACATCCTGGAGAGGAAGATAGCCGAGGTCGCCGGCTACGAAGACCCCAAGGAGATATACAACGAGCTCTTCCTTAGGGCGCGGATAATCAAGAGGATGGCGGAGCTTGGGATAACCGACTACCACGCCGTGCACCGCGAAATCAAGGCGTTCTACGAAAAGGGAATCGAGGGATTGAGCTTCAGGCTGTGAGGTGGTGAAATGGCTGGAGAGAAGGCCGGAGTGCTGGCACAGTCCGGCATCACGATGCACGAATACTTCAGGAAGGTGCTCCTGCCCAGCCTAGTTGGTGCCATGGCGCTCTTCGCCGCGGTTTCAGTTCTCAAGAGGTTTGTCACCATCTCAAGTGCAATAACCTTTGCCCTCTACGCGATTCCGCTCCTGCCCCTCATCTACGCCGTCGGATACCCGTATGCCAAGATCAGCAACAAGAGGGTGCAGATAAACTCCAAGATCCCCTACTTTGCCACATACTTCGCGGTTCTCTCGACGAGCGACGTCAGCAGGAGCGAGCTGGTCTGGAACCTCGCCACGGAAAAGATACTCGAACCCATAGCCAGCGACATGAAGAAGGTGTACTACCTCATAGCCAAGCTCCACAGGGGAATGCCAGAAGCCCTGAGGTTCCTGGCCAGGAGAACGCCCAGCAAGGTCTTCGCGGACTTTCTGGACAGGCTCGCATATTCCCTCGACAGCGGTGTTGAGCTCAGGGACTACCTCCTCCAGGAGCAGAAGACCGTTATGGACGACTACGAGACCTTCTACGAGGGAACCCTTTACGATCTGGACGTCTTTAAGGAGGTGTACTCCTCCCTGATAATCTCGGTCGTCTTCATGGTGACGTTCATAATTATAGGTCCGATACTGACCGGACAGGACATCGTCAGTCTGAGCGCCTTCATGTTTGTGCTCGTCCTTGCCACAGAGATTGGAATAATGCTCGTCATAAAGTACAGGATGCCGGAGGACAAGATATGGGCCGACTACGCCATGACCTCCGAGAGGAAGGCCAGGTTCATCAAGGCGGCCTTGATATCCTTCGCAGGAAGTATCGTCGCGGCCGTCGTTGTCCTTCTCGTTATACGGCCGAGGCTCAACGTTCCCCCCCTCATCCAGGTGGCCATAATACTCTCCCCCTTCATGTACCTCGGCAAGGTCTTGGAAAAGGAGGAAAAGGCCATTCTGGTAAAGGACGAGAACTTCCCGGCATTCATGAGGAGCCTCAGCTCATCGCTGGCCGCGAGCGGCGCTGCGCTCCCCCTCGTGCTCAAATACCTCAGCTCCCACGACTTCGGAGTCCTCACAAGGGACATACGAAACCTCTACCGCAGGGTATCCATGAGGATAGACAACAGCAAGTCCTGGCGCTACTTCACCATAGACACCGGAAGCTGGCTGATAGGCATTTTCTCGGAGATATTCAACAAGAGCATAAAGCTCGGTGCCGAGCCGGATTACGTTGGAATGGTAATCTCAAGGAACTTTGAACGCCTGATAAGGCTCAGGAGAAAGCGTGCACAGACAGTTGCCAGCTTCAGGGGGGTTATATACGGAATAACCGGTGCCTTTGCTTTCTCCGTTGCGGCGGCCTTTCAGGTCGCGGTTTACATGAACCAGCTCTTTTCAAACCTGACCATCCAGGGGGACTTCCTCCAGAACATAATCTTCGTCCCCTCCAAGAGCGGTCTTGAGATAACGAACTACATTCTGATGGTGATACTGATAGTCCACTGCATCCTCTCAGCGCTCTCGATAAAGTTCGCGGACGGGGGACATCTCGGGATTACGATTTACTACTTCGTCGTCCTTGTATGGCTGGCGGCGCTTGGCGAGTACATAGGAACTGCTGTGATGGGCAAGATGATGACCTTTTCCTCCCTCTCGGGGGTTTTGATAGGCACCCTGGAGGTGATGCCATGAAGAAATTGCCTGTTCTCCTCCTGGCCCTCATCCTGCTGCCCGAGGCTGCAGCCACTTCGTCAATAAGCGGCTGGCTGGCTTTTCCGCTCAAGGTGGGGCCGGAAGGTGGTGAGGTTTTCGTTAAGGACATATCGCTCCAGGACGGTTCGGTGCTGGCGTATCCCAGCGGCGTGGGAATGAGGGTTATTCCAATCGGCGGCAGCATTCTGTGGGACGACTACTCGTTCTCCCTTTACGACGTCATATACACATCCGAGGCCACGTACCTGAACACAACCTACGAGTTTCCCTACCTCCTGGAGGGTGAGAGGCTCATCGCGGGTGAATACGAGCTGCTCCTGAAGTCCGTGAGCGAGAAGGGAGGCGTTTTGCAGATAACCAGCGGGAACACCTCAAAGGAAATTAACTGTCCCTCCGGAAAGGAGGTCTCCTATGGCAACCTCAGGGTACTGCTGACCCCGATGCCCCTTCTCTTCGACGGCTATCTGAGGAGGGGCCAGAACGTATCGGTGGGCGAGTGGAGCGTCGTGTTCTACAACTACACGGTTTCGCCCCAGGACGGCCAGCTGACGGAGATAGTTGACGTCCGCGTCGACGGCAGACAGTACCTGGCCGAACCGGGTGATACGATAGACACCGGGAGTTTGGTCATAAGCGTTGGTGAACTGGTGGGCTCTGAGTACCTCAAAGCTTCCATAAGGCTGAATGGAGCCTACGTCCGTGTTAAGGTTCTGCCATCCTTTGATGGCTGGCTCAGGGAGGGAAAAACGGAAAAACTGGGACCCTATCTCCTGAGGATAGACAAAGTGTTCAACGACAGTGCCTACGTCTCGATAATGAATCCCTGCGGTAGGGTCATCAGGTCGGGCTTTATCTCCGTGGGCAGCTTCTCGTCGGGGCTCTACTACGGCGGCCTTCTCCTGGGGGCGACCGCCTCCAGAAATCGTGAGGGGGCTACGGAAGTCCACGTGGTCGCGTTCATAGACGAGGCCAGGGTGCCAAAAGTAAGCGACGTGGCGCTCCTAAACGTTTCGTTCATCGCCCCTGACAACGCCGTACAGTTTACCCCCTTCGACGCCGAGGTCATCATAAAGAACGAGGGGCCGAGCGACCTCAGATACGTTGAGCTGAACCTCGACCTCCCGGAGGGGTTCCGCATCTTAAACGATTATCCGAGGTATCTGGAGGAGATTCCAAAGGGCAAGACGGTTGAAATTCCCCTCAGAATACTCCCCGAGAAGGCAGGGAACCTGACCCTCGGCGGTGTGGTGGTTGTCGGTCACGCCCCCTACGCTCTATCCTGCTACGGCGTGGAGCGGGTAAGCTTCAGCTCAGAGAAACGGGAGATAGTGGTCTTCCCTGCCGAAATCGGCTACCGTATCGTTGTATCGGCATCGAACGGTACCGTCGGCTCAAGGATTCCTGTGAACGTGACCGTGATGAACACAGGAAACACGGGGCTTTCTTTCACACTCACCGTAGCCCTTCCCAGCGGTTTTGGCTCCATAGCGGAGAACTTCACAGCCTACGGGAAATGGCTGACAAAGACTGACACCCTAGCTCCAAACGAAAGCCGGATGTACTCCATCACCGCAATCCCGCTGGCCCCCGGGCAGTATGAAATCAGCGCCGGGGTTGAGAGTCACGGGAAGGTGTTCTACAACTCCACCACGATAAGCGTGACGGCGACCCCTCCAGCGCCGGCTCCCGAAAACGCCTCCGTGGCGAAAAACACCAGCTCGGACTGTGAGCCCAAGGTGGTCACGGAGATAATAAAGGTCCCCGTACCCAGCAACGAGAGCAACGCAACCGCCACCGCATCGGAGGGGGTTCCGCTGAAAGAAAAGCTCATCTACATCGGGGGTTCCTTTGTGGGAGGAATCGTGTTCATTCTGCTCCTCGCGTGGATAGCGGCCAGAATGGAGGAGAGGTGAACCCAAAGCTTTAACTTGCTCCGCTTCCAACTCCCTCCGGTGAGAGCATGAAGGCACTTATCGGAACCGTCGTGGATGGAGATGGGGTCAGGAAGAACTCTGCGGTTGTAATAGATGGGCCCGCAATCAGAGACGTTGTCCCGGTCGAGAGGCTGGGCGAGTACGGTGTTGATGAGGTCTATGGGGGGAAGGGATACCTGATCCTGCCGGGATTCGTCAACGCCCACACCCACGTCGCGATGGCGAAGTTCAGGGGACTCGGGGAGGACGTCCCTATCGAGCGGTGGCTCAACGACGTCATCTGGCCGGCGGAGCTTGAGTGGACGCGCGAGGAGATTCGTCGCTGGGCGCTGCTGGGCATGGCCGAGGCACTTTCAAACGGCTCCACGGTCATAAACGACCACTACTTCTTCGCGGAAGAGATAGCCAAAGCCGCCGGGGAACTTGGGATCAGAGCCTTCGTCGGCCAGACCATCATGGACGCGGTGGAGTTTCCAATTGCCGAGCCAGAGGAGGGCTTCCGCTTTTACAAGCGCTGGGAAAAGATGGGTGAGCTCGTGACCCCCACCCTTGCCCCCCATGCCACAAACACTGTTTCCCTTGAGCTGATGAGTGAGATTGGGGAATTTGCCCGCGAGAGAGGCGCGCTCATTCACGTCCACCTCTCTCAGAGCAAGGGGGAAGTGCTGGAGGTCAAACGGCGCTACGGCCTATCCCCCGTCGAATATCTCCAGAAGGCGGGTGTTCTCGGGGACGGTCTCATCGGAGTGCACGGGATCTACCTTGACGGTTCCGAGGTTCTCCTCTACTCGAAGAGCGGTGCTACATTGGTTCACTGCTCCCTCAGCATGGCAAAGCTTGAGGGGAGGATGGCCCCAATAGTGGAACTCTTCGAAAACGGGACCAACATAGCCCTTGGCAACGATTCGCCCAACCCCGTTGGACTGATGGACATGTTCACGGAGATGCGCTTTGCTGGGGTTCTTAACAAGGTCTGGAAAAAGAGAACCGACGTCGCCTCGGCGCGGGAGGTCTTCCGCTGGGCGACCCTCGGCGGCGCGAAGGCCCTCGGACTGAAGGCCGGCCTCATAAAGCCGGGCTACCTGGCGGACGTCATTCTGCTCAACGCCAGAAAGCCCCAATTCCTGCCGGGTGAGAACCCGTACTCCCACATCGTCTACTCCGCGAGGGGAAGCGACGTCGAGCTGGTCATGGTGAACGGGGAGCCCGTCTATAAAAACGGGATACTGCTTAAGCTGGGAAAAACGCTGGAAGAGCTGTGGGAGGAGGTCAGGCTTTCCTTACTATGAGCTTGACACCATCGACGTCGACGACTTCGACGGTCTCGCCTATCTTCAGCTTTTCATCCTTCTCGCTGAGCGCTATCCACCTGTCGCCCTCAAGCTCGACTATGTAGTGATCCCTCCCGATTTCTACGACCTTTCCGCGCTTGCCCTTCAGTTCGAAGGTGTACTTGCCCTTTCCCGCATCCTGGACGTCCCTCTTTATGTACCTGCCGACGAGCATGTAAGTCACCACCGCGGAGATGAGCGCCGCGACGAAGCTCTCGTTGAAACTGACCCCGAATCCAAGAAGGATGCCCATAACGGCCATGGCAACTCCGATGGGGGTTATGAATGCGGTCACCATCATGTCAAGGGCTATCACGAGCAGTCCAAGAATCAAAAGGGAAAGGGGGAGTATGTCCATCTCCACCACCGGTGTAAGTCACTCCATCAGGTTCTTAAGCTTTTTCAGCTCGTCCGCGGGGAGGTTGGCCGGTGCGCTCTCCTTTCCCCGGTTGTCATCTTTGGGAGGGGTCGGGAGAGGCGTTTCCTTGACCTTTTGAAGTATCCTCAGCAGGCCAATGAGCGCTTCTGTGTCGTACGGGACTATGAGGTTGCCGTACTTTGCGAGTTCGGGCATCTTCTCGATGTACTGGAGCGTGAGGTACTTCTCGTCGGCGAGCCTGAGCGCCTCAAGAACCTTCCTTATTGCCTCGGCCTGACCTTCCGCAACGAGTATCTGTCTCTGCTTCTCACCCTCGGCCTTGAGTATCGCCGCCTGCTTCTGTCCCTCGGCTTCCTTGATGGCGGCCTCCTTCTTACCCTCCGCGAGGAGTATCATGGCCCTCTTCTCCCTCTCGGCGGTCATCTGCTTGGCCATTGCATCCTGAATGTCCTTCGGCGGGTCTATGCGCTGTATCTCGACGCGCGTTATCTTGACGCCCCAGCGGTCGGTTATCTTGTCGAGCTCCTCGCGGAGCTTGGCGTTGATTATGTCCCTCCCGCTGAGCGTCTCGTCGAGCTCCATCTCACCTATGATGGCACGGAGATTGGTCTGTGCGAGCTTGATTATGGCCATGAGGAAGTTGCTGACGTTGTAGATGACCTTTACCGGGTCGAGGATCTGGTAGTAAACCACCGCATCGACCGTAACGACCACGTTGTCCTTACAGATGACCTCCTGGGGCGGAACGTCGACGACGTGCTCGCGCATGTCCACGACCTTGACGCGCTCCATGAAGGGGATTATGAAGTGTATTCCCGGCTCTAAGATCCTGTTGAACTTTCCAAGACGCTCGACGAGGCCCTTCTGGTACGGCCGTATCACCTTTACGCTCAGCAGGAGCATTATCAAAAGAAAAACACCCAGTATCACCAGTGCGGCACCAGCGAATACTGTCATTACTATCGCCTCCAGTGATTCTTCGTAGAACATTGAGTTAAACTGTTTAAAAACCTTGGGGAAGATACTGTGCGGGCAATCGCCTTTATAAACCCCCGCTCCATTTCACCCTCGGGTGAGACAAATGGGAAGGCCGGTCTTCCTCGGTAAGGCTTACATAAACTGGTGCGAGAAGTGCAACGTCCCGCTCATCGGCGATAGCTGTGCCGTTCACGGGGAGGAGAGTGTTTTCCGCCTCAACATCACGCCCCCCGGCGACCTGCGCTTTGCCTTTGAGAAGGACATCGACTTCATACGCTCGGTCTTCAGGGAGCACTACGGCGTTGACCTTGGCGAGCTCTTCGACGGAAAGGTGGTTCTCCTCAACAAGACCCCTGGAGAGGACGACGCCTACGAGATAATCCTCGACGGCTACGTCTTTGGGTGGATACGCTTCGATCCTCTGGAGCTGAAGTGGAAGCCTGGATTAAAGGTCGAGGGGGCCATTGCCCTCTGGGAGCGATTCGGAAAGTCCATGAGGAAGTGGATAATCGTCGATGAGGGCGCTGTAGAACCCATACTCGGCGGCTCAAACCTCCTCCCGGTCGGGATAATCGAGGCGGATAAGAGCATAAGACGCGGGGATGACGTCATCCTTGTCTCGGAGAACGGAGAGGTCATCGCGACCGGCATAGCGAAGAAGGACTACGAAGCCTTAGCCAACAAAGAGCGCGGAACCGGCGTCAAGGTCAGGCGGCAGAAGAGCGTGAACCACCGCGAGGGCAGGAAGGCCACGATGGAGGACGTTCTCAGGGCGAACTCCATCGAGCTTGAGCACAAAGTTGTGGAAGCCAGGCGCTTCATGAGGAAGGTCGCTGCTAAGTACTCCGACCTTCCAATAGCGGTCGCCTTTTCAGGCGGAAAGGACAGCTTAGCAGTTCTTGGCCTGGCTCTGGAGGAGTTCGGCGACGAGGGCTTCACTGTCTTCTTTAACAACACCGGCATAGAGTTCCCGGAGACGCTCGAATACGTCGAGGAGCTGAGGAAGGAGCTCGAACCAAAGGGGATTAAGTTCATAGTTGCCGACGCAGGAGATGCGTTCTGGCGCGCCCTCCACGTCTTCTCGCCGCCGGGAAGGGACTACCGCTGGTGCTGTAAGGTCACGAAGCTCGGCCCCATAACGATGGCGATAAAGGAGAACTACCCCAGAGGAGTCCTCATGTTCGTCGGCCAGAGGAAGTACGAGAGCATAAAGCGCTTCAAACAGCCCAGGGTATGGAAGAACCCCTGGGTGCCGAACGAGACCGGTGCTTCGCCGATATTCCACTGGCGCGCCCTTGAGGTCTGGCTCTACATATTCTCCCGTGGACTCAAATACAACCCGCTCTACGAGGACCGCCTGGATAGAATAGGCTGCTTCCTCTGTCCCAGCGCTTCACTCGCCGAAATCTACACGCTGAAGGAGGAGAAGCCCGAACTCTGGAGCAAGTGGGAGAACGAACTTAAACGCTGGCAGAGGCGCTTTGGAATGCCCGACGAGTGGATAACCTACGGCTTCTGGCGCTGGAAGAAGCTGAGCAAAGGGGAGAGGGCGATAGCGAGGGAGCTTGGCGTCGAAGTTCCGGAGGAGCGCTCCTGGGAGCCCGTGAAATATTCCATCGAGGAAACCGATGGCGGCTTCGTGGCCCGCTTCAACACCGTTGTGAACCTGAAACGGATTAAGGAAGTTGCTCCAATCCTTGGAGAGGTTGAGGAAGGCGAAAACTACATAAGGGCGGGCGGTGTTACATTTAGACAGGACGGCGCCTATACGAGCGACTCCGGGGAAGCCGTGCAGGCCTATTACCTAGTCAAGAGGGCCTACGAATGCGTTGGCTGTGGCGTTTGCGTCGGCAAGTGTCCTGAGGGGGCGCTCAGCATCGACCCAAGAAGCAGGAAAATCGTGGTCGATTACGACCTGTGCACCCACTGCAGGGAGTGTATGGAGGTATGCCCGCTCCTGAAGATCAAAAACCCCTCGGAAGGAAGTCAGCTGTAATCGGGTTATTCCTGATTCTGTCCCTTATTTTCCTCCCTTTGGTCGGTGCTCAGGAGTACAACTACGAGATAAACGCATACGCGGTATATTTTGAGGTTATTAGCCCTGATAACATCAGGGAGACCATCGAGATAGACGTGACGTCCTACACCAACCTTACCCAGTACGTTATCTACACCGACTATCCCGTGGAGAACGCCAGCGCCGTGCTGGATCTGGGAAACGCTGTGGAGAGAATCAACGTCACTGTCAGGGAAGTCCTCGGGGGCACCAATGCGGTTTATATGACGTTCCCCACCCTTGGGCCAGGCCAGAGCGCCCGGATACACCTGGCCTTCACGACCCGGGGCATGATAAGCGAGAGCGGAGAGAAGCAGCAGTTCACGTATTACGTTAAGTTCAGCCAGCCGGTTGGAGTCTTTCACATGCAGCTGCTCGTTCCGAAGGGCTACGCCATACTCTCGCCGATAATCCCCTCACCCGACAGGGTTGAGAGCTCAACTGACAGACTCCTCCTCGAATGGAAGCGCAGTAACGTCCGTCCGGGGGATGAGTTCTACTTCATAGTCGGCTTTTCCGGGGAGATAGCCGTTCCAAAGCCCCCGTCTCCGTGGCTCTACGTCGGTGTTTTCATTATGGGCCTCCTGATTGGTGGGGGGAGTGTTTACGGCTACATCCTCTACCGTGAACGGAAGCGCGAGGAGGAACTCACCCACCTGAGAAGCGACGAGGAGAAGATACTCGCCATGCTTAAGGAGGGTCCGGTCCTCCAGAGCGAGCTGGCCGAGAAGCTGGGCGTCTCCAAGGCAAAGGTCAGCATAATCCTCCGCGAGATGGAGGAGAAGGGACTCATCACGAGAACCAAAGAGGGCAGAACCTACAGGGTTTTTCTGAGGGAGTGACCTCTTCCACAGATGAAGGATTTGACCTACCTACTGCTGGAGTCCTGTTTCATGACTGTTCAATGGCAGCTTTTGAAAGGACACCTTGCAGAATCTTCCTCCAAATGAATGACGCGCGAAACTCCCAATCTCATCAGGTTAATATGTGTTTGTGTCTGTTTTTCCCTCTGGCGCTGGCTTTTTGAGGAACCATTTTTTACTATTAACTTTAGTTTATATATGACAATGTCCAAAATTTGCACATTAGCAACTATAAAACGAAAAATTTAAATATTTGGACTACAGACTAAGTTTGACCATCCTTTGGGGGGGGCGAATGCGGAGCTATTTAGTGTGGTTTGTTGCCCTTTTGGTTCTCGGAGCAACTCTCCAGGGAGCAAGTGCTACAACTGTTTACAAAGACCAGCTCGGTGTCCAGAATTACAGCGTGCTTGTGAATGGAAAGCCTGTCTCTGTAACGGTGAAGAATGGTATTGTCACGATTCCAGATACTCCCGGAATGGATAGAAAGGCAGTTTTTGAAGCTGTGAATAGGTATTTCTCTTCCCAGGGGCAGTCTTTGCTTTCGGTTAAGGATGTTTCAATAACTCCCACTGGAAGCTTTACAGGTTCTGATGATGATTACAGGTACAGAAAGTCATTTACATTGCCCTCGGGCGACGTTTATATATCATCATACACATCAATAACAGCATCATGGATTACCCAATCATTCGTTGATGTCAGCGGATATTCTGCCGGTAGCAGTTGGCTGGAGCCATATGACTACTGGTGGTCAGTTAGCTACAAGTCCAAGTCTATAACTCTCACAATCAGCATTAAGTTCGTGGGAATAGACGTGTCAATTAGTGTTCCTCCAGGATTTTCGATTGGTGGAAATTCTGACACGACATCAGTAACCGTAAGTGACACATACACAGACTACCTTGGTTACAGATACTCAGGAGTTCAAGGGCTTTCTACTTTTGGTATCACCCGGGTTGAGGGACACACCCATAGTAGCTTTCTATTCTATGATACCCAAACAGGAGACGGGATACAGTCCAACGCATACGTGTTCAAACCTGGTGGAGTGTGAAATATGTGAAAAGAGGATTTACAATTGCGACGTTGGTACTTTCTACTCTTTTAATCTTTTCAATTGTATGGTGGGCGAGTACTAACAGCTATGATGCTGTAGAAATAGCTGAGATAAATAACAAGTCCTCACATAGCGAATCCTTGAAGTGTTTGCCTAGAGAGTTGAATATAACTCAATTTCTGGGGGAAAGGTGGATAAATTATACCGAAAAACGTCTTTATTTGGCAAGAAGATCAGATGGGGGTTTTACTGAGATTGTTGATACGATAACTCCTAATATTATATCAACTTACTACTTCCTGAGTACTCTTTCACTTATTAACGAATCCCCATCTAATTTAAATCAGACAAAAGCTTGGTTAGTATCTATAGAGGAGGAGATACTTAACAGAACTATAAAAGAAGGAACTGCATCATCTTTTGCACGTCTTCATTATTGGGTACTGAGTATGAAAATGGTAAATCTAACCCCAAGCGACTCGGATAGGATAATCTCATTTGTTCTCTCGATAAAATCTGACAATGGTACTTTCTTTTATGGCGGAGAGGATGTTACGTATTTAGCCGTTAAAGTCCTTTATTATCTTGGGTATAACATGACTCTATTGCATAGCACTGCCAATTATTATATTCATGAGTTGGACAGGCTATCTTTGCAACAAGACGATTATAACAATTTACAGTATTTGTTGGAGGTTAATATTCGCTTAAAGGCTCTTTCAATGCTTGGTATTCCTTATGTGAATCTAACCAGTTATCGCCGGATAGTAACTTATGTTAGGAGTTCATATGAGTCCATTAAAATGGAGATATCACGTAGTCCACCGATTTTTTACGTCTCAGAAGGCATTGAATTCTTAGCTAGAGAGGGGTTGCTTACCAGAGATCTTTCATCGATTGCTTATGAATACGCTCTTGCTCAAAAGTTGCCAGATGGCGGCTACCACATCTGGAACATGAATTACGGGGAACCCCAGGGAACGTATCATGCAGTTAGAATAATAGTTTTGACTGGACACACCCCTGACAATGATACCCTTCAGTTTATTCATTCTTGGGAAAGCCCACTAGGAGGTTTTGCTCTTCCGTTCTATGCGCAGGGGGATCCATACGCAACGTACATGGCTGTATATGTCATGAACTTCTTAGGTATCGACTCCGACAAAAATCGTATTAAACACTTTTTGGAACATGTAATCTATAATAGGTCGCCTTACTCCCCCGATGATCCATCTCCCCTCTATGTAATTTACAAGACATACGATTTGTTGGAAATCCAACCTAGCGAGAAAGACAAGAAGTATGTTAAAAGTGAAGTTGAAAGGATGTTCAGACTATATCTTGAAAACCGTAAAAATTCATTACTCTCTGACCCTGGATGGATTTATCTTATAAGACTTGGAAAAGAAGTTGGTGTTGTCATCGGGGAACAAACTAGGGTGTCACTAATCAAAGAAATTTTGAAAATGAGGAATCCCGATGGGAGTTTTGGTAATACCACAAACGTAACTTTTACTACATTCCAAAATACTGTCCAAGCAGTTATCCTACTTCATGAACTTGAGTACGAGTACGACGATGACGAAACATTGCAGTACATTTTAGAGTTTCAACATGATGGTGGGTGGGGCGCTCCAGATTTATATAACACACTTCTTGCTGTTCAAGCACTTGTGTACTTAAAACACTGTCCACAAAATATTGAAGGGCTGCTGGAATTTATAGACTCACTTAAGTATCCCTATGGAGGATTCCGCCTTTATTCTCGTGATGTTTCCTACGGTGGTCTCCAAGAGACATACTTTGCCCTTAGAATTTTAGAGTTGCTGGGTGCAACGTGACTTTTTATTTCTCTTTACGATCAACCTTTTCGATATACACCACATTTATAAACGCCTCCCCTCTTCTCTCCTCTGGTGAGAGACATGGAGGAGTATTTTATCTGTCCGGAGTGCGGTAGCGATGACGTCGAGGTCATCAAGGAGAGGGGGAGAGAGCTGACGCTCAAGTGCAACGAGTGCGGCAACGTCTGGCACGTAACCCTTCCAAAGCTCATCAAGGTCCCCCTAATCGTCAGCAAACACGAGAGGAGCTTCAGAACCTTCGTTGAGTTGCCGGAGGGTGAGGAGATAAGGGTGGGCGACATCGTGGAAACCGAGGACGACGAGGTCAGGATAACCGGGATAGAACTTGACGAGAACAGGCGCGTGGAGAAGGCCGGAATAGGGAAGGTTAGAACCCTCTGGGGCGAGAGCCTGACCTACCCGAAGGTCATCAAGGTCTCCATCTACCTGCCAAAGGGCGTTACCCAGGCCTTCAAGGTTAAGGTTCCGCGGAACGAGGAGTTCGTCGTCGGCGAGGTTCTTGAGGTTGGGGGCTACACCTTCAGGGTCGAGAAGATAAAGACCGAGACCAAGATGCTCCACCACGGGAAGGCGAAGGCCGACAGGATAGTCGCCCTCATGGGACACAGCATCCCCCGCGCGAGGGCAAGGCGGAGCCTGGAGATATACAGGGGCTACGGCAGGGAATCCGGGTGAAGGACCCTGTCGTGATGAGCCTTTCTTTTCCCTTCTGACCCTCCTGGGAATGAAGAGCTTGGCCGCTGCTGAGAGTTATTCCCAGAAGCTCTTTGGGTAAAGCTTGATTAACTCTGTGGCTCTTTCAAAGTCCCTATCAAGTGTCGCCAGTCCTCCAGCACCATTTGCAATAGCCGTGGCAAGAATACGGGCATCGCTCGGAAGAAGACGGTATCTTTCGGCGAGTACTATGACTTCGTCCCATGCAACGTTCTCTGGAACCGTAATCACGTTTTTTGAAATCATCGTGGCTTTCACGTAGCTGTATGCCCTTGGAATAATTGCTGGATCAATTTTGCCAGACTTCAGGGCAGTTTTCAACGCGCGCGTTGAGGTTATGCCGTATTCTTCCTTTGCCAGCTTTCTCAGAGTTGTGAATATGGCTTCATTTATGGCAGTGTCAGAAGTCATCTTGGGAACTGGCATATTGAGCACTTCGATAGCATGCTTAGTTAGATCTGTTTCGAAGATGTAGTTGTAGAGAACGTTGGCATCTATGTAGATCAAGACTCGCACACCTCATCGGCGTATTCGTCTAGCTCCTCAGAGGTGGCCTTTCCGCCGAAGCCCGGCTTGATGTTCTGTAAAACCTCCTGAATCTGTCTTTCCAGTTCGGCTTTCATGATGTCGAGTTCTATTTTTTCTCGGAGCTCGGGAGGAAGGGCTTTTAGGAACTCGTACTTCTTTGCGACCTCTATCATGTTCAATAGTTCGAAGGTTGGCCTTAAATCCTTTCCTATCGAAATCCTTTTAAAGCCTCCCCCGGAACTCAGCACGCAAAACTCGATGAACGATGAGGTTTCGGAGGGATGAAGGATGGCGAAGCCAAGCTACGTCAAGTTTGAGGTTCCGGCCGAGCTTGCTGAGAAGGCCCTTGAGGCTGTTGAGCTCGCTCGCGACACCGGAAGGATAAGGAAGGGCACCAACGAGACGACCAAGGCCGTTGAGAGGGGCCAGGCCAAGCTCGTTATCATCGCTGAGGATGTTGATCCGGAGGAGATAGTTGCCCACCTCCCGCCGCTGTGCGAGGAGAAGGAGATTCCGTACATCTACGTCCCGAGCAAGAAGGAGCTCGGCGCTGCTGCTGGTATTGAGGTCCCCTCTGCCAGCGTTGCCATCATTGAGCCCGGCAAGGGCCGCGAGCTCGTTGAGGACATTGCCATGAAGGTCAGGGAGCTCATGAAGTGAGCTCCTTTTCCTTCCTTCACCGTAAGGAAAGGTTTAAGTTCATCCGTGCGAGGGATTTTTAGGTTAAGGGGTGTGAGAAATGAGCGACGAAGGATACCCGGCTGAGGTTATTGAGATCGTTGCCAGAACCGGCGTCACCGGTGGCGTTACTCAGGTCAAGGTTCGCGTCCTTGAGGGCCGCGACAAGGGCAGGGTCATTAGAAGGAACATCAAGGGCCCGGTCCGCGTCGGCGACATAGTCATCCTCAGGGAGACCGAGCGTGAGGCTAGGGAGATCAGGACCAGGAGGTAGTCACGATGGCCAGGTGGAACGTCTGCTCCTACTGTGGAAAGGAGTTCGAGCCGGGAACGGGCAAGATGTACGTCAGGAACGACGGCAGAGTCCTGTTCTTCTGCTCGGGCAAGTGCGAGAAGTACTACTTCATGGGCAGGAACCCGAGGAAGCTCAAGTGGACCAAGGCCTTCCAGGAGGCCAGACTCCAGAGGGCCAAGAGGAGGAAGTGATTTCTTTCTTTTCCTTCCGTTTCTGACTTCGACGTTCTTGCATGTTGATGCAGTTCCAAAAAACCTATTAACCACCCGGCCAACTAACTTCGGTGTTGCCAATGGCCGAGAGAAAGATAGAAAGGACACTCGTCATACTAAAGCCCGATGCCGTTGTCCGCGGACTGATGGGCGAAATAATCTCCCGCTTTGAGAAGAGGGGGCTTAAAATCGTCGGGATGAAGATGATATGGATCACCCGCGAGCTGGCCGAGAAGCACTACGAGGAGCACCGCGGAAAGCCATTCTTCGAGCCACTTATAGACTACATCACCAAGGCTCCGAGCGTCGTCATGGTTGTTGAAGGGCGCTACGCCATAAGCGTCGTTAGGAAGATGGCGGGGGCGACAGACCCGAAGGACGCCGAGCCTGGGAGCATACGCGGCGACTACGGCCTCGACATCGGGGACTCGATATACAACATAATCCACGCCTCAGACAGCCCGGAGAGCGCCGAGAGGGAGATAAACCTCTACTTCAAGCCCGAGGAGCTCTTCGAGTACTGCAAGGCAGCCGACTGGTTCTACCACACCCACGCAGAGGGAAAGAAGGAGTACCTCGACAGCATGAACTGCCTTGAGCGTTAGACCTTTTTCATTCTCTTATCCACGTTTGCGAGCGTCATAAATTCATCCTTCCCTTTGCGCCTCTTCGCAAGTTCCGTAACCTTCTTCAGGGTTCTCTGGAGTGTTTCCTTGCCGAGCTCCTCCGCCACGAACCTGTCCGTAGCCGTACGTACCTGAATTATGTACGCCAAGTCAACACCCCACGAGAGAAGCGTCAGAAAGGCCGCACCCGCCAGCTTGAGAGTCCAATCACCGATGTCCGCGACTACCATCCCGGATATGAGGAACACGAGGAGGCCGAGGATTAGCTGCCTCACGGCTATTCCTCTGCTCTCGACGTAGGCGGCCTCAAGCACCATCACCTTCGTCTCATCAGGTTCAAACTCCAGGAGCCTCTCGCCGATGAAGAGCCGTCTTCCCGTCAGCAAGGCCGTGAAGCAGTCCTTTATGCCGTACACCTCCTCCACATCAACGCCATACTTCTTCAGGAAGCCCTTGATCCAGCCAAGATCGAGCCTTTCGGCGTTTGTCATGTTCCTTATGTACCCCTCACGGTTTTTGAGGAGCCAGACGCCTATTACAAGGTAAAGAAGGGCGTAGACACCGAGGAGCCTGGGATACAGACCCACAGAGACGAGCGAAACGAAGAGGGACATCTTCCTTACGTTGTTTTCCCATGAGGCGGCCCGGTGAAGGGTCAGGCCGGCGTTCCTAACGAGCAGGTAGGCGATTAGGTAGTTGAGGTACACGGCGAACAGCAGAGCCAGGCCGATTTCTCTTCCGGAAGCGGTCTCCCCTGCAATCATCTCTCCGTGGAGGGGATTGAGGGTGGCAAAGTAGAACATCCAGACGATGGTCAGCGTAAGGGATGTAAACATGCCGTAAACCGAGGCCCTGTACCTGTCACTCCTCCAGACCATCAGGGATACCCCGAATCCAATGACCGCTGAAATAACCGTGACCGCAAACTCGGCCAGCATTTCACACACCTCTACGGGATTACCACCTTGACTTTTAATCCTTCCGCCGGCGAACCTTTAAAAGGCCGCGCCGGATTTAACCCCAGAGGTGAGGGATATGAAGAAGATCAGGCAGCCGATCATAGCTGTTCTCGGTCATGTTGACCATGGAAAGACGACCCTGCTTGACAGGATCAGGCGCACAAACGTCGCCGGAAAGGAAGCTGGCGGAATAACCCAGCACATAGGCGCGACGGAGGTGCCGATAGAGACTGTTAAGCAGCTCGCGGGCCCGCTCATCAAGCTCTGGAAGGGTGAAATAAAGCTTCCGGGACTGCTCTTCATAGATACTCCCGGTCACGAGGCCTTCACGAGTTTGCGCGCCCGCGGCGGCAGTTTGGCCGATCTGGCCGTTCTCATCGTGGACATCAACGAGGGCTTCCAGCCGCAGACGATAGAGAGCATCGAGATACTCAGGAGGAACAGGACGCCCTTCATAGTTGCAGCGAACAAGATAGACAGGATAAAGGGCTGGAAGGTCGAGGAGGACGAGCCGTTCCTCATCAACATCAAGAAGCAGGATCAGAGGGCACAGCAGGGGCTAGAAACCAAGCTCTGGGAGCTGATAGGCAAGTTCTACGAGATGGGCTTCCAGGCGAACCGCTTTGACCGCGTCCAGGACTTCACGCGCGAGCTGGCAATAGTCCCCATCTCGGCCAAGTACGGAATAGGCGTCCCCGAGCTGCTCGTCCTCATCGCGGGTCTTTCCCAGAAATACCTTGAGGAGAAGCTCAAGATAGAGGTGGAGGGTCCGGCACGCGGCACCATCCTTGAAGTCCGCGAGGAGCTGGGGCTTGGGACAACCATAGACGTCATCGTCTACGACGGAACGCTGAGGAAGGATGATACGATAGTCGTCGGTGGAAAGGACAAGGCCATAGTTACCAAAATCCGCGCCCTGCTCAAGCCCAAGCCCCTCGACGAGATTAGGGACCCGCGCTTCCGCTTCGACCAGGTAGACGAGGTCGTGGCAGCGGCAGGTATAAAGATAGCCGCCCCCGGCCTTGAGGAGGCTTTAGCAGGCTCACCGGTCATAGCCGCCCGTTCCGAGGAGGAGATAGAAAAGGCAAAGCAGGAAATCCTGAACCAGATACAGAGCGTCGTTATAAGCACCGGAAAGGTCGGCGTCATAGTCAAGGCCGATACCCTCGGAAGCCTCGAAGCCCTGAGCAAGGAACTCCAGGAGAAGAACGTTCCCATAAGAAAGGCCGACGTCGGGAACATCAGCAAAACAGACGTGATGGAAGCCTTAAGTGTCAGGGAGGAGGAACCGAAGTACGGCGTTGTCCTGGGCTTCAACGTCAAGGTGAACGAGGACGCGGAGGAGGTCGCCAAGGCCAAGGGTGTACCGATATTCACCGGCAACATTATCTACAAGCTCATCGAGGACTACGAGGCATGGATAAAGGCGGAGGAGGAGAAAAAGAAGCGTGAGCTGCTCAGCAAGGTAACCTTCCCGGGCGTCATCAGGCTCTATCCCGACGAGCGCTACGTCTTCAGGCGCAGTCATCCTGCCATAGTCGGCATCGAGGTCGTTGAGGGCAGGATAAGGCCCGGCGTGACCCTCATAAAGCAGAACGGCCAGAAGGTCGGCGTCATCAAGTCCATCAAGAACCGCAACGACTTCGTCCAGGAGGCCAAGAAGGGCGATGCAGTTGCGGTGGCCATCGAAGGGGCAATCGTCGGTAGGCACATCCATCCCGGCGAGACGCTCTACGTTGACCTCAGCAAGAACGACGTGATAATCCTCGCCAAGCAGCTCAAGAACGAGCTGGATGAAACAGACATAAAGGCCCTCAAGATGACGGCAAAGGTAAAAATGCAGAAAGACCCGTTCTGGAAGGCGGTTTGAGTTTTTCTGTTTATAGCCCTCCTACACCCCCTTCAACCTTTCTAAAAGTTCCTCGGCCTCTTCGAACTTTCCCCTTTCCATGAGGGTGATGACGGTGAAGTACAGCCCGAGGAGTTCGAGGTTTTCCACAGGATTCTGGAGGAGGGCTTCAATCCTTGCCTCAAGCTCTTTCTTTGCCTCACCAACAGCTTCTCTGGAATAGCGGGCGTATTTTAAACCCCTCAGAATTCCGAGGAGCTCGCGAGCTTCAACATTTACGCTCGAACTTCCCCGCTTCTCTAATTTTTGCTTTATTTCCTTTCCACCGATCTCCGCCAGGAACTGCCTGAATTCCTCAAGCTCCGGCTCGATGTCGATGCCTGCGTTCCGTAGAACGACGAAGGGATCGTCTGTATTGTAGTGTAGAGCGCGTCCAAGCACTTCTAGGTTTTCTTCTGTTACTTCTGGAAGCAATTTGTCTATTATCTTGAACGTTTTTTCGAAAGCAACCTCCATTACTTTTTCGGTTTTTTTGGGGTCTACAGTCAGACCTTTTTTCGCCGCTTGATACGCAAGCGCACCTGCAAGCCGTTTATAATTTTGCTTTATGTACGTATAATCACGTCTGTTTGTGTACAGTGCATTTAATAATTCTTCCACTGCCTTTGCAGACATCTTGTTGTGGACACCAGTGTGATATGCCATAGCAATTGCGAGGAACGCATGGAGTAGAGGATAATGCACGGCAATTATTTTTTCTTCTGGTAATGCTTCGTACACGTATTTTTTTGTACTCCGCCTCTTGTATTACGCCCGGCTTACCTGTGCGCCGATCGTGGTCAAGGATCCTCGCTATTTTTGCAAGATCCTGATCAGGTGTTGCACGGTTGAGCAGATAGTATAGACCTTTTCCGTGTTCTTGAACCACGACGGATACTTTCTCCCTTAAACCGTTTGGTACTGTTGACTCCTTTCTTTTCTCTTCCGTTTTCTTCCCTCCAAATATGAACATCCCGGCAAGAGGCAAGAGGGCCAACGCCACCACCCTCTAAACTTCTCCTTTGAGAGAGATAAGCCTTTCGAAGTCAGCCAAATCCCAAACCAAAAAGCCTTCTCCCCTAAGCTCCTCTTTGTCCTCAACACTCTTCGCCACAAGCCCGTATCCATTTCTCCACTCCTCCAATCCAACTAATTCAGCTTTCCTCTCCAAATCTTTCAAAATCCCCCGCGCTTCTCTCTTGCTAAGGTCTTTCCACTTGACTTCCACGAAAAGAGCCTTCTTCTCCCGCTCGTTCAAAGCCACCAAGTCAATCTCCTCGTTCTTGTGCCACCATCTTCCTATTTTAGTGAACCTGAAAGGTAACATGTTGGTTTTGTTTAGCGCTATTAAAAACTGCCTCGCTATTTTCTCGAAGACAAACCCAAGGTAGCGATTGAAATTTCTCTCGAAGTTTTCCAAGGGGTCATCGAGAAGACCAAGCTCTATCTCCTCCTTGAAGGGGTGAACGAAGGTGTAGTAGAATGCAAAGTAGTTGTCGGCTATGGAGTAACGGGCATTTCTCCTCCGAATCTTTTCTTTCCCTTTGAGTGTCACTGGAACTTCCTTCCTCAGGATGCCCAGCTCGATGAGGGTTGAGATGTAGCGGGGGAGCTTCGAGCCTTCGATACCGGTGGCGTTACGTATCTCCCCAAAAGAGCGGTTTCCGTAACCAACAGCCTCAAGGATTGTGTTGTAGGTGCTCAAATCTCTCAGTTCGTAGCGGAGCAGAAACTCTGCCTCGCTGTAGAGGAAGCCCCTCCCAAAGAACTCCTGCCTAATGTTCTCTTCGGGGCTAAGGGCGGGGTCAAAGCGCAGTAGATACTCCGGAATGCCGTCTAGAACCGCGTAGGTCTTTACAAGCTCCTCAACACTGTAATTCGGAAAGAACTCACCGACGTGCCAGAATTTGAGGGGTTCAACCTTGAGCGAGAGAGTTCTCCTTCCGTAGATTGGACTGCCGTAGCCTGTCAGTTCCTCCATCATCGAGACACTGGAACCGCACAGGACTATCGGATTTCTCTGGCTGAAATCCAGATACTCCTGGAGAACACCGAGAACCCTTGGATGATTCCTGACGAGCACCTGGAACTCATCGAAAATTAGAACAACCCGATGAGGGAGGGCCTCAAGGAATTCCTCGAAAGAGTTCACGGGCTTTCTAACGAACTCTTCCTTTCCAGTCAGGCGGAAGAGCTTCAGGGAAAGGGTTTTAAGTGTCTCATTCACCTCTTCTTCCTTGCAAAGATGGTATAGATGAGGAACATCCTTAACGGCCTCTACGAGAAGTCGGGTCTTTCCAACCCTTCTCCTTCCATAAACTATCACAAGCGCGTTTTTCTTAAAGGCGGCTCTCAGTCTCGAAAGCTCCTCCTTCCTGTCCACGAACTTTTGCATGATCATGGTAATATACTCTCGATAATGTTACTTAAACCTTTTGTTCCATTTTCTTTTTTGGAACTTTTGTTCACTCGTGAGCGGGATATCCGTGTTTCTGTTTACCTTTTCCTCCAAGCCTCGCTCTTTAGGGTGGGGAAGAGGTCATTCTCAGCTCAAACTTCTCAATTCTCCGAAGTCCTCTAAATCCCACACCAGCCAGCCCTCTTCTCTAAGCTCATCCTTACCTCCAATCTTCTTCGCAATCATCCCATGGTCCTCCTCCCAGCCCTCAAGTCCGACAAGCTCACTCTTTCTCTCCAAATCCTTCAAAATCCCCCGCGCTTCCCTCTCGCTTAGCTCTTTCCACTTGACTTCCACGAAAAGAGCCTTCTTCTCCCGCTCGTTCAAAGCCACCAGATCAATTTCATCTCCTCTGTGCCACCAGCGGCCAAGCTTGGTGAAGCGAAAGCCGGTGAGCCTTAAGAAGACCTCGTGATTCCCGATGAGCTTCTCGAAGACGGAACCCATGTAGGTGTTAAAGTCGTCCTTGGAGCGTTCCCAGACCTCCTCGGCGAGGCCTGCCTCAAGGTATCCCTTGTTCGGCAGCACGTATCGGAACCAGAAGGCGAAGTAGTTATCACTTATCGAGTACAGCCCCCTCTTTCTCGCTTCTTTGATGGTTGCAGTAACTGGGACTCCCCTCTCCACTATTCTGAGCCTCTGGAGAACTGACAGGTACTTCGACACGAGGCTCTTATCCAGCCCTGTGGAGCTCACAATCTCCCCGAATTTGCTCCGTCCGCTGGCTATCGCCTGCAGTATGGCGAAGTAGTTGGCCGGTTCGCGGAGCTCCTCCCTAAGCAGAAACTCCGCCTCCTCGTAGAGGAAGGCGCCCTTCGAGAGTACGTTCTCAACCACGTTCTCATCGAAGCCCTTTTTAGGGTCGAACTGGAGCAGATATGCCGGGATCCCGCCAACGATCCCCCAGGTCTTTACGAGGTTCTCGATTGTGTAATCCGGCAGGAACTCCCCAATGTGGAAGAACGGTATTTTGGTCAACTGCCATTGCCCTGTTCTCCTTCCGTAAAGTGGACTCTTGTAGGCCAGAACCTCGCTCTCCATTGCCGAGACGCTTGAACCGCAGAGGATAAGCATTATCTTCGTCCGGGACAGCTTCAAATCCCACGCCTTCTGGAGGAGTGAAAGGACTGGACGGTGATGTTCAACCAACAGGGGAAACTCATCGATTATCAGGACCACCCTCTTGCCCTCAATTCTTTCGGCAAACGCCATGAGGAGCTCATCTATCTCCTCAAAGGCCACCTTACCGAAGAGCTCATCCTCCAGGAATCCCGCCAAAAGTCTTTGAAGCTCCCTCAGGTTGTCTCGGTAGGGCCTCTCCGTTGCTAGGAAGTAGACGTGAGGCTTATCCCTGGCGAAGTGCAGCAGCAGTTCGGTCTTGCCTATTCTCCTCCTGCCGTAGATCACGAGGAACTCTGCCCTCCCGCTCTTGTATGCCCTCTCAAGGAACTCAAGTTCACGTTTCCTGTCTATGAACCTTTGTCTACTCATGAGTATAATACTTGCGTTTCAACTATTTAAAAGTTGCGGAGGCGATGCCAACTGGACCCTCACTCTTTCCTCACGAGCTCAACCACCGCCTCAACGTGTGGCGTGTGGGGGAACATATCGATGAGGACAGCGTTTTCAACGCGGTAGGCATTCTTTAGATGCCTCTCGTAGTCGAACTTGAAGGCCCTGGGATTGCAGGAGACGTAAATGACCCTCTCAACCCCGCTTTTTACGAGAAGTTCTGCAACTTCCCTAAGCCCCTTCCTCGGGGGGTCAACGATTACGGTGTCGTAGTCTCCAATCGCCGTCTCCTCGGCCCTCCCGATCTTAAAAACCGCGTTGACGCCGTTGATTAGGGCGTTTTTGTTTGCCATTTCAACGGCGAAGGGGTTCAGCTCAACTCCCTCGACCTTAAAGCCCCTCTTCGCGAGCCAGACACCGAAGGTGCTGACTCCGGAGTAGAGGTCGAGAACCCTCTCGCCGTCGGTGAAGTCTTCAACTGCCCTCAGGAGGAGCGTCAGGGCATGGCTGTTGGTCTGGAAGAAGCTGTTGGGGTGAATGAGGTATGTGACGTTTCCAACCCTTTCACGTATGTAGGGTTCTCCCGCAGCAAGCCCCGCCTCGCCGCGCGGGTCGTCCCTCTCATCCCGCTTCAGGCTCCAGTAGAGGGAATCCGCGAGGGAGAAATAGTTCTTGAACGCCTCAAGCATCTCTCCGGAAGGCTTCACGTGGGCTATGAGGTTCACCATGACCTCGCCAGTGAACTTGCCCTCTCTCACCTGTAGGTAGTGAACGTCCCCGGTTTTCCTCCTCAGGTTCCATGGCCTCAGACCGGTTTCTTTTAGAAAGTTCCGAAGGGCGCGCAGGTATTCCGGCGTTTTCTTCGAGAAGACCGGGCATTCCCGGAGGTCAACCACCCCAAGGGGGTTGCCATACTCCTTGAGGCCGATTCCCTCGCTGGTCACGATGAAGTTGCTGACGTTTCTAAACCCCCAGACTTTGGGAGAGCCTTTAACCGGGGCGCTTATCCCGGTTGTCCGCTCGAAAATCTCCGCCTTCAGTCTCAGCCCTTCCCGGTACTTCAGCCCCTGCCAGAGGCAGCCGCCGCATGTCCCAAAGTGGGGACATCTCGCCCCCTGCCTCAGAGGGGACTCCCCGATCAGCTCAAAATCGGTAGCTATTCTCCTTCCGAAGCGGCGTTTGGTTCCTTTGACCACGACCATGTCGCCGGGATAGGCGAACGGCACGTAGATTAGCCTGCCGTCCTTTTCCAGTGTGCCCAGACCGTCGTCGCTTATCCCTTCGATCTTCCCCTGTATCATGGGGGCACATTTGGGTTTTATTATTTAAGAACGTTCTTCCCAGGGGTGCCGACGTCAGAATTTCCTGTGATAAAACTCGGCGAGCCTTCTGATACCTTCCAGTATATCTTCCTCGCTCGGCCTTGAGAAGTTCAGGCGTAGCGCGTTTCTCCCGCTCTCATCGGTGTAGAATGGTTTTCCTGGCACCGTCACGACCCCGGTTTCCTCCATAAGCTCCGATGCAAAGGCCATTCCATCGGCCTCCTCTGGAAGGAAGAGCATCACAAACATTCCCGCTATCGGCCGCGTGAACTCCGCCTCCGGAAGGCCCTCTTCGAGGGCTTTGAGCATTGAGTCCCTTTTTCTCCTGTACCCGGGCAGTGCCTTTTTGAGGTGGTATTCCTCAAAGTAGCCGCGCCTGATGTACTCCAGGGCTATGTACTGGGAAATCGTCGGGGCGCAGAAGTCTATCGGGGACTTCCCCATGAGCACCTTCTTCCCTATGGCACCCCCGGCTATGAGCCAGCCGACCCTGAAGCCCGTCCCCATAACCTTGCTGAACGTTCCCACCACGATGACCCTTTGTCCGTCATCGAGGGCCCTGATTGGCCGGGTCTCCCCCTCGTAGCGCATGAAGTTGTAGGCCGAGTCCTCCACTATGAGGAGGTCGTGCTCCTCGGCTACCTCCAGCAGGGCCTTCCTCCGCTCCATGCTCATGGTGATTCCCATTGGGTTCTGTCCCGTCGGGATGGTATAGATGAACTTGACCTTCTCTCCTCTGCTTTCAAGCTCCCTCAGCTTCTCTTCGAGGAGATCTACCCTCATGCCCTCCCCGTCCATCGGGATTCCCACAACCCTGGCCCCAAGCTGCTCGAAGGCCAGGAGGCTGTTGATGTAGCTCGGGTTCTCGGTTATGACTATGTCGCCGGGGTCTATGAGAACCCTACCCAGGAGGTCTATCGCCCCGGTTCCACCTACCGTGATGATAATCTCTGACGGATCCACAGTGTAGCCCTCGTATTTTTTGAGAAACCTTGAGAGCTCTTCCCTAAGTTCGGGGATGCCGTTTGAGGGGGTGTACATGACAGACTGTGGAACTTCCTCAAGGATTTCCCTGGCGAGCTCGCCGAGAACCTCCCTGGGTATGAGATTGGGGTCGGGGTCGCCCGCCGAAAGGCTTATGAGCCTTTTTCCCCGGGCCTTGAGCTCCGCGGCCTTTTTCATGACCTCCGCCAGTGCGGACCCCCTGATCCAGTTGGCCCTTCCGGCCAGAAACTTTATTTGCTCCATATTCCTCACCCCAACACGGACGGTAGCATTTAGATATCTGTCGAAATGGTATATAAGGGTATTCGGGTGGTGAGGAATGAAGCCGAAGGTTTTCATCACGCGTGCCATTCCGGAGAACGGCATCGAGATGCTGAGGGAGCACTTTGAGGTCGAGGTCTGGGAGGGCGAGGGCGAGATTCCCCGGGAAGTTCTGCTTGAGAAGGTCCGCGACGTGGACGCCCTGGTCTCGATGCTCAGCGAGAAGATCAACGGTGAGCTGTTCGATGCGGCGCCGAGGCTCAGGATAGTGGCCAACTACGCCGTCGGCTACGACAACGTAGACGTTGAGGAGGCGACCAGGAGGGGAATCTACATCACGAACACCCCCGACGTCCTCACGAACGCCACCGCGGACTTCGCCTGGACACTTCTCTTAGCGGCCGCCAGAAGGCTCGTTGAGGCAGATAGCTTCGTCCGCTCCGGCGAGTGGAAGAGGAAAGGCGTTGCCTGGCACCCGCTCATGCTCCTCGGCCGCGACGTCTACGGCAGGACGATAGGGGTGATTGGCTTCGGAAGGATAGGGCAGGCGATAGCGAGAAGGGCCAGGGGTTTCGGCATGAGGATACTCTACAACGCGAGGAGCAGAAAGCCAGAGGCCGAGAAAGAGCTCGGCGCCGAGTTCAGGCCGCTGGACGAACTCCTGCGCGAGAGCGACTTCGTTGTTCTCGCCGTCCCGCTCACGAAGGAGACTTATCACATGATAAACGAGGAGCGCCTTAAGCTCATGAAGCCCACCGCGATACTCGTCAACATAGCGCGCGGAAAGGTCGTCGACACGGAGGCGCTCGTTAAGGCACTCAGGGAGGGATGGATCGCCGGTGCGGGTCTGGACGTCTTCGAGGAGGAGCCCTACTACCACGAGGAGCTCTTCCGCCTGAAAAACGTTGTTCTGGCTCCTCATATAGGAAGCGCCACTCACGGCGCCAGAGAAGGGATGGCGGAGCTTGTAGCCAGAAACCTCATAGTCTTCAAGAACGGCGAGGTTCCGCCGACGCTCGTGAACAGGGAAGTGGTGAAGGTGAGAAAGCCGGGCTTTTAGTGAGGCTCTGGGGCGATGATGACGACACCCTCGTCTGATCCGTGATGAGCTGGACCCGTGGCTGAGCCAGAAGCCTAAGTGCCCTTTATCCTCTCTCTGAACCTCTTCGCGTCCCTGCACATGGCCGAGTTGTTGAAGAAGACGAAGCTTTCAGAGATGTTCCAGCCGAGGACCCTCTCCCTTATCTTTTCCAGCTCCTCGTCGCTGTAGGCGTGGCTGTAGACTATCCTCCCGTTCTCGTATCGCCCGTGGAGGCGGTAGTAGTTAGCCTCCCCCTCATGAAGCGGAACCCTCACGAGCGGGTCGGTGACGTCTATGACGTCGAACTCTCTGACAAAGCGCTTGACTCCCTTCTCGCTCCAGCCCCTCAGTTCGACCGCTATCTCAAACTCGCCCCTCTCGATCATCTCAAAGAACTTCTCCGCGTTGGCAAAGCTCTCCTCACCCTCCTTAAAGCTTCTCGGAAGCTGAATGAGTATGAACCTCGCGCCCAGAATCTCGGCTTCCCTCAGCGTGAGCCTCCAGAAGTGGAGCACCTCGCTGTTAGGCCGCAGAAAACCGGCATCCTTTGGCGGTTTCACGTTGCTCCTCCGCCAGGTAGGGCTGTTCGGCGGGTGTGTTACCCCCTGGAAGGCTTTGATGGAAAAGACGAACCCTTCAGGGGCTTCTTCCCTCCACCTTTCGAGGGTCTTTTCCTGGAGAACCCGGTAGAACGTCCCCTGTATCTCTATCGCGTCGAAGTCGCGGTAGTACTTGGAGTGGCTCTCGCAGAAGCCGCACGTCCCCACCCGTATCATAGTCCCACCGTTGGCTGTTACGGCAAAAGCCTAAATACCTTTGCGGCTACTCTCACACATGCACCCCGAGAGAATCCTCCTCGTCACCGGCAGGCTCGCCGAACCGCTCGTGAGAAAATATGGTAAAGGTTGCGACGTCTTCGTCGCCCCCGTGAGCGTCGCGGCTTTCCTCACGCCCGAGCTTATCGCCCGCTACCTCAAAAAGGCGGGAATCCGGAGCGAGGACCATGATCTCATTCTAATCCCGGGCCTCGTCCGCGGTTCCGCTCAAATCATAGAGGACGAGCTTGGAATTCCGGCATTCAAGGGACCGAGGAACGCGATGGACCTGCCCCAGACCCTTAAGGCTCTTCGTGAGGGCTTCAAGCTGAGCAAGGAACTTCCTGCCGACGACCTCTTCTCGATCGATGCGCTCAAGAAGGTTGAGGACATAAGGAACAAAACGCGGAACAGAACCTACATCGAGAAGGCGCTCAAAAAGCCGTGGAACGTGCTCATTGGTAACCTCCCAGCCGGCAGGGACTTCCCGGCGAGGATTCTGGGGGAAGTAGTCGATGCCCCCAAGCTCGGCGTTGAAAGGACAGTCGAGAAGGCCCTCTACTACCTCCGCGAGGGGGCGGATATAATCGACGTTGGCATGGTCGCCGGGGAGACTAACCCCGACTTCATCGAGGAAATCCCGGAAATCAGGGAGAGGCTGAAGGAGAACGGCTTCGACGTCCCGGTAAGCTTTGACTCACTGAACACGGCCGAAATCGAGAAAGCTTTGGATTACGCGGACCTCTTCCTGAGCGTTGACGAAGGCAACCTTGAGGAACTCGTGACGGAAAAGCCCGTTGTTCTAATCCCAACGAACCAGAAGAAGGGCTTATTTCCTACGAAACCAGGTGAACGTGTAAATTTCCTGGATAGGCTGAAGGAGAAAGCCTTTGATTTGGGCTACAAAACGATTATCCCCGATTTAATCCTTGAGCACGTGCCTCACCTGGCGCGTTCCATAACTGCTTTCCAGCTCTACCGCGAGAGGAACCCCGATGACGTCCTTCTGGCGGGCGTTGGGAACGTCGTTGAGCTCTACGATGCCGACAGCGCTGGAATGAACGCCCTCCTGGCTGGAATCGCGAAGGAGCTCTCGATAAACCTTCTCCTAACCACCGAAGTGAGCATTAAGGCGAGGGGCTCGGTGAGGGAACTGAGGCGGGCAGTAGATATGAACCTCTTCGAGATGCCCAAAGACCTTGGCTTTGACCTCCTGATCCTCAAGGAGAAGAGGGCAAGCGAGTGGCGGTTCGAGCCGGCTGAGAAAGTCGTCGAGGCCGAGGAAAAGCAGGTCGAGCTTGAACCGGTTTACTTCCGCATCTGGGTTGAAGACGGGAAAATCTGGGTGAACGCCCACCGCGGGACTGAGGCAGTCCTTACGATAACCGGGGATGAGCCGAACGCGATAATCGACACCATCCTGGAGCACTTCGATATAAGCCCAAGACATGCTTTCTACCTCGGCCGGGAGCTTGAGAGGGCTAAGACTGCGTTGAAGTTGAGGAGGAGCTACGTCCAGGAGGTCGAGCTTTTTCCGGAGTTCTACACAGGCGATTGAGTCTCGGGTTCATTTCTGAGTGCTCCCCCCTCCCCCAGCAACCACCTGGCCAGCGGCACGAGCCTGATTTCGCCCTTCATCCCGTAGAGCTCGACTCTCTCGGTACCTTCTTCATCGAGGGTAATCACCGTGAGGTTCCTGCACTTGAGCTCCTTTGAAGCGTTGAGGAGTGCCAGAAACTCCCTTTTTCTCGTTTTTTCGTCGCTTAAGTCAATGCTGACCTGGATGAGCTCCCGCACTCTTTCGCCCTCGAGTACGACGAAGTCCACTTCGTGGCCCGAGGGACTCTTCCAGTAGTAAAATTCAAGCCTCGGGTTGGAGCTTTTCATCCTCATGAGCTCGAGGAAGACGGTGTTTTCGACATCCCTCCCAACGTCCTTTGAGCCAAAGAGCGAGAGCCCCGTGTCTATGAGGTAGAGCTTTCTTGGTGCAACTACCCTCGCTTTGGGCGAGCGTTCGTACTTCCTGAGGAGGAACAGGAAAAAAGCCTCCTCCAGGTAAGTCAGGTAGTTGGCTATCGTCCTCTTCGTCACTTTGAGCCTCCCCTTGAGAAGGCGGTAGAGCGAATCGACAGAGACGTATTTCGAGTAGCTCCGGAGGGAGAGATAAAGGAGCTCGTTGAGGAGGTAAACGTTCCTGATGCGGTGTCTCTCAAGGACGTCTCGCTTTATCATGACGTTAAGATATTCCTTCAGTATCAGCTCCCTGGCTTCTTTGGGCGCCAGTGCCACCTCCGGATAGGCACCGTACTCAAGGTACTCCCCGAGAAGGTGCTTTATCCGTACGTAGTTGTGGTAAAAAGCCCTCCCCCTGTATTCAACGCCCCGGAAAAGAAGGAACTCCCTGAACGAGAGCGGGAAGAGGATGTAGGTGAGCGCCCTTCCGCGGAGGTGAGTGGCAACTTCCGCCGATAGGAGCTTTGAGGAGGAGCCAGTTAAGTAAACCTCGTGTCCGGTGTCGAGGAGATACCGTACAAGCCTTTCCCAATCCGGGACGGCTTGAACTTCGTCGAGCATCACCACGGGCTTCTGGATCTCTGGGTATAACTCTCTGTAGGCGTCGAGAACAGCGAGGAACTCCCTCGCCGTCATCGGATGGAAAACTGGATTCTCGAAGTCAACGTAGAGGTATTTCTGGGGCTCGTCGTTTAGGATGGAAAAGAGGTAGTGGGTTTTCCCGGCCCTCCTCGGCCCGATGATGGCCGTAGCCTTCCCCCTGACGTTTGTTACTCTGAGCTCCCTGGGCAGTACTCCCGAAAAGTCCCTCTCGTGGAACTCAACGATGTACCTTTTGACCAGTGTTTCGTCCATCATGTAGGAAATTAAGGGTACCACTTTTTTAGGTTTTTGGTACCTTAAGGGTTCCACTTTCAGGAGTTTTTATTTTAAAGCTCCCTCAGCTTCTCGACCTTCTCCCAGCGGCTGGCCTTCACGAGTTCGAGGGCGTAAGTGTAGAGGCCGAGCTTTAGAAGGTTTTCCCGCGTTGGCTCTTTCTCTGAAAGCTCGCTTATCCTCTCGGAGAACTTTTGGAGGGCTTTTTTCTTGGCTTTTTCGGAGTAGTCGGCGAACTCCAAAGCCTGGAGGATGGAGAGGACTTCGACCTTGGCATCTTCAGGTAAACCTCTCGTTCTTGGCTTCTCCTCTTGTTTTTGGTCTTGTTTGAACTTGGTTGGTTGTATCTTTTCTGCTTCGACGATTTTTTCTGGTAGTAGCTTCTTCAAATACTCTGCGAGCTGGTGCATTTCCTCGATCTGTTCTATCTTCCCGTTTAATGGCTCAAGTACGTATTTGCCACCTTTGTAGTGGAGCGTCTTTGCCTGCATCTCGCCAATCTTCTCCGCAGCCCTTGCTGCCGTTTTGAGGTATTGTATGTAATCTCCGAAGTCCACACCTGCCTTTGACAGCCCACCAAACTCCCACAGTGCCTGCGCTATTTCATCTAGTTTTTCTTTAATTAGGCGGTCATACGGCATCGTGTGGTACGCCGCGAGCCACGTGTTCTGGACGTGATCGTCGCCGATTCTGTTTACTCTACTTTCTACCGGATCCACAAACTCATTACTCTCTCTCTACTATCCTCGGGAGTATTGCCCTTTCTATGGTTTTTTTACTTGATATTTGTCTCTGTGCCTTACCTTTGCAGCGATCGGGAGCGTGGCGAGCTGGAGAAACGTAAGCGTTTTTAGGGCGTTTTCCGTTGGTCCGCCGTGGATGTATAGGTATGTAGCATCCTTGACGAGGGGGTGGGAGATGTCTGTCTCTCTTGGGTCGACAGTTGTTATTTTTTTATTTCTCTAATCTTTTCTATTTCATCTCTCGTTAATTCTATACCCATCTTCCTGAGGAACTCCCTCAGCAAGTTTCCTCCATTTTCAGTAATCGTTCCAGTTTCAGGAAAGAGTCTGATCTCGTGGACCTTTGCACGGATCTTGCGCTTCCCGAAGTACTTCCCCTTGACGGGCAGTTCGACCTCACGAACCTCCGTTGAGTGATACCCGACCATGGTAGATCCCTCGCAGGTACATTATCTCTTTGTTTAAGGTACTCACTAATTGGAGATAAGCCTTTCGAAGTCCCTCAAATCCCAGACCAGCCAGTCCACTTCCCTAAGCTCGTCCTTTCCCTCGACCTTCTTCGCGACAAGCCCGTATCTCTTCTCCCACCCATCCAATCCCACAAGCTCGGCCTTCCTCTCCAACTCCCTCAAAATTCCCCTAGCTTCTCTCTTGCTCAGGTTTTTCCACTTAACCTCAACGAACAAAGCCTTTTTCTCCCTCTCGTTCAAAGCCACCAGATCAATCTCCTTATCCCTATGCCACCACCTTCCTATTTTAGTGAACCTGAAGGGAAGCTTTTCTTTTCTGTTCAGCTCGATTAGAAACTGCTTCGCCACCTCTTCAAAGGCAGAGCCGAGGTAGTGGTTGAACTCCCTTTCGAACTCCTCCAGCGCGCCCTCGGGGAAGCCGCTCTCTATCTCCTCGAAGTACGGAGCTACAAACCGGAACCAGAAGGCGAAGTAGAGGTCTTTAAAGCGGTAGATGCCCCTCTTCGCCTTTCTGCCAGCTGGAAGCTCCCTCTTCAGTATCCCAAGGTCTTCGAGGATTCTCAGGTACCTCGCGGTGTTCTTGGGCTCAAGGAAGGCGTGCTGGGCTATCTCGTTCACCCTCGTCTTTCCCTTAGCGATAGCCTCAAGGAGAGTGTAGTACGTTTCAGGCTCCCGGAACTCCTCCTCAAGGAGCTCTTTGGCCTCGTGGAAGAGGAAGGAGTTAGGATCGAAGAAGTTGGCCCTTATCTCACCCTCAACGTCCCTCCCCTCGAAGAGCTCAAGGTAGCGGGGAACGCCGGATGTTACGGCATAAACTTTCACGGCATTCTCTGGTGAGATGTCCTCAAACCACTCGAAGAGGTGCTTGAAGCTTAGGGGCGGGAGGTTCAGCGTCGCGTCGCTCCTCCCGTAAAGCGGGCTGGAGTAGTCGAAGAAGCTCCTCTTGAGCAGGCCGACGGAGGAGGCGGAGAGGATTAGCATAACGTTGCTCTCCGCGAGTATTTCGTCAACTATGCTCTGGAACTCGGCTTCCACCTCAGAATAGCGGAGCAGGTAGGAGAACTCGTCGAGGAAGACGATGAGCCTACGCCTCGATTGAGAAGCGATGAAGCGGAAGGCGTCGCTGAAGGTGGAGAAGTTTGGAGCTGGAATTCCAAAGTGTTCTCCTATGGCCTTGTTGAGCTTATTCAAATTGTACTCCCAGAGCCTCTTCTCAAACTGGACGCTTATGGCCTTCTTCCCCTTCAGAAACTCACGAACGAGACGGCTCTTTCCTATCCTTCTCCGTCCCGTGACAAGGACGAGGGTAAAACCGTCCCTCCCGTAGAGCCTTTCAAGGGTCTCAAGCTCCTTCTTTCGGTTAACAAATTTTCGAATCCTCATAATATAATCGTGGGTCGAAATTTATAAAAGGGTTTCGCTCATCGAATCCAGAGCTCAGTATTCAGTAAACCTTAACTCCTCTTCCGCCTACCCCCTCCGATGCCTATGCTGGAAGGAGTCTTCGTCCCCCACGTCACGCCCTTCGATGAGAACGAGGAGATAGACGAGTCAGCTCTCAGAGAACTCGTGAACCACTTCATCAATGCCGGCCTCAACGGCCTCGTATCCCTCGGCAGCAACGGTGAGTTCCCCTACCTGAGCTTCGAGGAGAAGCTTAAGGTCGTTGAGACCGTCTTGGACGAGGCGAACGGCAGGGTTCCCGTTGTTGCAGGTGCCACCGAGAACTCCACCAGAGAAACACTGAGGCTCGGAAAGGTTCTCCTCGACATCGGAGCCGATGCCCTGCTCGTAGGCCCGCCGTACTACTTCAAGCCCTCCTCAGAGGAGCTCTTCGCCCACTACTCGGCTCTAGCTGAGAGGCTCGACGGTGAGATACTCCTCTACAACGTCCCCAAGTTCACTGGAATAAACATTCCCATCGACGTCATCGAGCGTCTCGCTAATGAGCATTCCAACATAATCGGCATAAAGGATTCAAGCGGGAGCATGGGGAGGATAACCGAGCTTGTGAGGCGCCTTGGAGACAGGTTCACGATCCTCGCCGGAACCGCCGACGTCATGTATCCCTCATGGGTCGTGGGCGCTCACGGTGCCGTAGTTGCCGTTGCCAACGTCGCCCCGGAGCTATGTGTAGGACTCTGGAGGGCCTTCAGGGAAGGAAACCACCGGAAGGCCAGGGAACTCCAGCTCCGTGTCAACCTGATAAATGAGGTTGTCGTGAAGAGGTACAACCAGATAAGCGCGGTAAAGGCCGCGATGGAGATGAGGGGCCTGAAAGTCGGAAAGCCGAGGCTGCCTTCTCTGCCCCTGGAAAAAGATGCAGTCGAGGATATAAGGAATGCCCTCGCGGAAGCGGGGATTCTCTGATTTCACTCCATGTTTTCGAAGATGGGGGGCTTGGGCTTCCTGAATTTGGTATCGAGCTCGGCCCTTCTTTTGCTTACCCTTTCCAGGAGCCCCTCAACTTTTTCATTCTCCGGGTACTTCCTCCTCAGGCTCACCAGTGTTCCCTCAAGGAAGCCCAGGATGGAAACCTTTATGAAATCCTCGCCTTTCTTGGTCTCCAACCCCTCATTGAGCCTCACGAATGAGTCAAGCCTTGCTATGAGCGCTTTTTCGTCGAGCTCTTCGAGAAGCTTCCTGACCTCTACAACCTCAGGAACCTCAACGGCCATTCCATCACCTCCCTTTCTCAGAGCCTCAAACCAAAAAACTCCACGGCGTTTTTTTCGGTTGTCCTCTCCACCTCTTCGAACTCCGTGCCTTTAAGCTCCGCTATCTTTCTAACCGCGTACTCCACGTTCCATGGGTAGTTCCTCTCGCCCTTGTACGGGCTCATGTACGGTGAATCGGTTTCCACCACAATGCTCTCAAGCGGAAGAGCCTCTGCCGCCTCCCTGACTGTCGGGATGAAGTCTATCCCAGTGTTGATGCCGATTATGTGGCCGTTCTCCGCTACCTCAAGGGCAAGCTCCTTCGGCCCGCTGTAGGAGTGGAAATAAGCCTTGACCCCTGCCCTCTGAACCTCCTCAAAGACCTCCCGCTCGGCATCGCGGGCGTGGAGGACAACCGGGAGGTCAAGCTCAACGGCCAGGTCAAGGAAGTGGTGGAAAATCTCCCTCTGGTTCTTTCTCTCGGCCTCGGTGGTGGCGTAGTAGAAGTCCAGTCCTATCTCGCCGAGGGCAACTATCTCGCCGGCGTGCTCGCGGATGAAGGTCTCCACCTTTCCAACTTTCTTCCAGTTGCCCCTTCTCGCTTCGTTCGGAGCATAGCCCAGGGTTGGAAAGACGAAGCCGAAGTGGGGTCGTAGCAGTTCCCAGCTCTTCCAGACGTGGAACTTCCTGTACTCGGTTATCGAATCAACTACCGCCTTCAGGCGCTTCCTGCTCTCCTCGACGACTTCTCCAGCTTTTCCCTTGAACATCTCGATGTGGGCGTGGGCGTCTATCATGGTTGGCCCTTCATAAACGCATAGAAAAGCTTTTCCGTTGTTTGCCCGAATACTCAATGGAGGCCATCATACATGAAAAACAAGGAGAATGCCCCGGGCAGCATGCGTGATATTGTGGAGGTTCTGAAAAACAAGTCTCCCAAGGAGCTTCTGAGCTACGCAATATTCAACGAGCTGGAGGAGGCGGAGTACTATTCCAAGCTCGCGGCCAAAGCTGGTAGGGCGAGCGTTAAGGCACTGTTCCTGAAGATGAGCGAGGACAGCAAGAACCACCACGACTGGCTGTACAGGCTCTTTAAGAAGATGTATCCCGGTGAGGAACCGGTTAAGGTCGATGCTCCGCCCGTTGAGGTTGCCCCGTTTTATTCCGAATTCCAGAGCGTTGAGGATTACATATCCGCCCTGAAGTACTGTATGGATAGCGAGCTGTTCGCGAAGAAAACCTACGAACTCCTGGCAAAGGTTGCCAGCGATGAGGACAGCCGGGATTTGGCCCTAAACCTGGCCGCAATGGAGGAGGATCATTACCAGTCGCTCCGCAAGATGTACGAGCTCATGCTCTCCCTGGAGGAGGAAGAGATACTCCCAGAAAAGCTCGAACCCGGGGGATACCTTTTCACGGACGAGCTCAAGGCAAAGTACTTCCTCATAGACCTGATCAATGTTGGGGTGAGGCTCTCCGTGGCCGTCAGGGAAAACCCCAAAAAATTCCTTGAGATGTTTGGTGGGGCAGATATCGAAGTTGTCTGGATAACCAAAACTGAAGTGGAGAACTCAATTCGACCGGAGGAGATACCCATCCTCAAGAAGAGATTCTGCAGGTTTCTGAAGGAAACCTCCGAGAGGGACGAGACCGGGGCGGTGTTTCTCCAAAATCTCGGCTACTTGGCGCTTGAGCTGGGCTTCAAGGACATGATGGATGTGGTTCTCTATCTGAAGGACTGTGCCCTACTTCACGACGGGTATGTGCTGGCAACGGCGGTTAAGGATGCGTTCAGTCCGCGCGAGTGGGCGCTTCTGACGTCGGAACTCAGAAGGATATCCTGATCAAAGCTTCCGTGTTTCCCACACCACGGTTCCGTCCTTTTTGACGACCCTCAGGATGCGGTGGTATGGTATCTGTGCCTCTCCCACGAAGAAGTATCCGCGCCCTAGCTCTATCAACTCCACAGGGATTTTCTTGATGTCGCCGTATGCCCCGCGGTGCTCGATGACGATGTAATAATCGCTCTCCTCCTCCCGGGGGTCGTACTTTATCTTGGCCAGCACTTCCTTGACCGAACCCTTCCTCATCAGAGCCACCCCAGGATGTCCCTGATGTTCTCCTTCCACTCTTTGATGGCCCAACCGTGCCCGGGGAGGCCGAAGTCAACATCGTACTCCGCCAGCTTTTCAAGGCTCTCCTGGAGCTTCCAGCCGTTTCCGGTCGGCAGATCAGTCCTGCCAACCGTGCCGTTGAAAAGGGTGTCTCCCGTGAACATGATCCTCGTTTCTCCGTCGTCGAGGTAGAGGCAGGAGCTCCCGGCGGTGTGGCCGGGCGTGTGAACCAGCTCTAGCTCCAGCGAGCCCACCCTGAGCGTGTCACCCTCTCTCAGATGGATGTCCACCGCCTGCGGCTCAAACTTCCTCCCGTAGGCGTATGCGAGGATAACGTAGTCGTCTCCCCTCTCAAGAACCCCCGCGGTAGTTTCGTGGGCCGCGAAGAGAACCTCGGCCCCTTTCCCCTCAAGCCATCTCTTCACCGCCCCGTTGCCCCCAACGTGGTCGAAGTGCTCGTGGGTGTTAAAGATCACCGCCCTCCTTATTCCCGTGAGGTAGCCCTCCCTCTCCCAGATCTGGGCATAGGCGTGCCAGTTAACCCCCGTACCTGTGTCTATTATGAGGGCATCCTCCCCACTTCTCACGAGGTACACGTTGGAATCCCATCCGATACCCCTGAGCATCACGGTGTGGGGAGGAATCTCAACCGGTACCAGCTCCCTTGGAAACTCCTCAATTCGGCTTATTCTCACTATTCCACCTCCAAGAAGGGCTCAAGGGGGGACCGCGTCTTCATCCCGGGGGAGCGAGTCCCCGTCAGGAGGGATGAATCTCTTCATCGCCCGGTTGGACTTACTTCCCGGGCCTTATTAATTTTAGTCTCCCTTCTTCAGCCACGAAACGTCAAATACCTTCCCCAACCCCTCAAGGACGGCCCTGTAAAGCCACTCATACTCACGGAGCTTTTCCTTCCCCATCTCAAAGTACTCGTTCCCGTCCCCTCCCCTGAGCTTCTCCACGGCACCGAGGAAGAGATAGCCCGCCCAGCCGAGGGGGTAACCCGTGCTCTGGGCTATTCTTATAATTTCCCTCGCATCGGCCTCGGCCTTATCCAGCTCTCCGAGGGCGATGTATGACACACACCGGTAGGCCATCGTGTCGACGGCCCTTCTGTAGTTTCTGACTTTCAGGAAGTACTCGGCGGCCTTTGTGGCGTATTCCACGGCCTTTTCATACTCCCCAAGCCCGTAATACCCTTTTGTGAGCTCCATATAAGAGGTGTGCTCCAGAGAACGTATCCCGTAGGCCCTTGAGAGTCTCATGGCTTCCTCGTAGTAGCGTATCGCCTTCAGGTAGTGTCCCATCTCTGCGTATATGTCTCCGACGTGGAGCAGAACCAATGGCTCTTCCTCGATGTCCTTCAGCTTCCTCACCAGTTCGAGCTCCTTGAAGGCGCTCTCCAAAGCCCCTTCAAGGTTTCCCTGGTAGAACTCGTACTTGGTTCTCTCTATATAGTAAGAGAGCCAGACGTATGTATCGTTCAGCTCTTCTGCCAGCTTTCTCGTTTTTTCTAGGTATTCCCTGGCACTCTCGAAGTCGGTGAGTTCTATTGACAGGTCGGCCATCAGGGCCTCCACCTCGGCTTTAAATACACCCTCAAGTTCCGGCTCGGCCTCCAGCCACAGTTTCTTGGCCTTCTCGAACAGCCCGTTCTGGAAGTGCACCATGCCCATTTCGAGCTTTGCGTGTGGGTCGTCGGCAACCTCGGAGAGTAGCCTGAGGTATGCCCTTGAGAAGTCCGTAACGATTCGGCGGAACTTCCTGATGCGGAGGAGGACGAGATCCCTGACCATGTCCCTCGCACCTGCCTTCACCGCGTACTTGAAGGCCAGAAGAAAGCTCCTCGGCGCAGGCCTTTCGAGGAGGTATCTTATGTATCTGAGGTAGGCACTCCTCTCATCGATCTCCCCGACCTGCCTGGCGAAGCCCTTTATCATCTCGTGGAGGAAGTAGTAGTCGCCTCTCCTTTCAACGAGCCCCCTCCTTATGAGGGAATAGAGCACAGGGAAGGAGTTCTTGCTCCCGTAGAGGAACCTCACGGCCTCGTATTCGAGGGGCTCTTCGAAAAGGGAGAGGAGCGAGAGCATTCTCCTCTCATCATCTCCGAGCCTCTGATAGACCTCGTTGAAGAGAAAGTCAAAGAGATTTTCCCTACCCTTTTCCTGAAGGCCCGAACTTTCTATGACCAGGTTTATTGCGAGTGGGTGTCCAAGGGTCAGCTCGTAAATGCCGGCGAACTCCTCGGGAGGAATTTCCTTTCCTTTGAGCCGGACCAGCTGGTAGGCTTCCTCCGGCTCAAGGCCCTTGAGGTGGATGTAGACAACACCCTCTATTCCAAGGTTTGGCCTCACCCTCGTTGTAACGACAACCCTTCCCTCTTCGAGCTTGGGGGCAAGGTAGGAGAGCATCCTAAAAACCCTCTCGTCCTCACACTTGTGGAGGTCATCTATAACGACCGTGCTTCTGGTGTTCTCAAGTCCCTCCAAAACGAGCTCTAAAATCTCGCCCTCCTCCCTCCCACCGCTCCTCAAGTAGTCTATTAAGTTTGTCCAGCCGAAGGAGTTCAGGAAAAGCCCAAACTGCCAGGCCAGGTAGTCGAAGTCCTCCATGCCCGTCATCGAGTACCAGTAGGCCTCAGGAAATGCCCTGGCAACAAGCGTTGTCTTTCCAATTCCAGCGATGCCGTAAACAACGACAACTCCCTTGGAGTTCCTGAGAACTTTTAGCTCTTCCTCCCTGCCTACGAAGAGGTCAACATTGGGCCTCTTCTCCCACCTTATCGGGAACTTGTAGGAAGTTTCTCCACCCGTCTTGACCCTCACCTCCCCCGGTTCAAAGGTTATGCTCAGCTCGCCGACCTTTAGAGAGTATATCCTGACGTTTTTTCCATCTACTCGAACCCATCTCCCTTCAACAAGACCGAGCCTCTCAAGGTTCTTGAGGCGCCTGGAAATGTCACTCTCGTCCCTCTGGAGAAGCCGGGCGAGCTCCCTAGGATGGAAAGATCCAGATCTGAGTACGGAAAGTATCTGGAGGTTAGCCTCGCTGGAAAGGGCCTTGAGCAGGGATCGTATCTCCATATGTTCCCCCGAATAATAGAAGATGGTAAAAAAGTATAAATCCCTTGCGGAAAATGGAAACAGGAGCTAGATTAGGACGAGCTCCCTTCTGAGAACCTCAAGGGCCTCCTTCTCCAACAGATAGGCCTTTCTCATATAGATTACATACCACAGTGGGGCGTTTGGATAGTGTTCCCAGCCCATGGCATAATATGCCATCGCCTTTATGTGCAGCCCCATTGCCTCGTCGATGACGCTCTGGTTGGTGACGTTCTGGAGCAACTCCTCAAAGTCCCTGGCGAGCCTCTGGTAGCCCATCTGCCAGTAGAACCCGACGAGTATCCAGTTCATTCCCGGTGCGGTTGCCTCAAGGTACTCCTCCAGTACAAGCTCTACCACGGGGTCACCGGAGACGACCACGTAGAGATAGCCCGCGGCGGTGCCGTAGTAGCCGACCCCTTCGAGCGGCTCGGTCCCAAGCCTGTAAGTTGTCCCGTTCTTCTCGACTGTAACGTTCACGACCTTCATGTTCTCCAGAGGTACCATTAGCACCGCGTAGCCGTTCCTCTCGGCTTCTATCACAGCCCTGACCCACAGTCTCTGGTGGCGCTCCCTTTCCGTCCTGAACTCCTTCATAACGGTGAGTGTCTCTCTCAGCGAGGCTGAGCTCCTGATCAAGAGCCACGGCTCTTTGAAGATCCTCTCGTCGATAACGAGCCGCCTTTCCTTCGGGAACTCGAAGACTCTCTTCCAGTCGCTGTCCCATACCATTACCCTGATTGTGTCGTTGGAAACCGATGCCTTGCTCTCAAGTTCGCCCGGAATCGTGATAATTTCCGTCCCGTTGATGTGCTCCACCCTGACACTGGTGTTAACGGTGAAGTTGAGCTCTGCCGTTCCAACGTTGCCCCAGATGTCCGATGCCCTAACAATGAGCCGGTGCCTTCCGTCTCCGACGCTCACGCTGGCCACCCACGTCCCGTTGGAGGGAACCATCGGAATCTCAACCCCGTCGAGCGCAACTGTTACAGAGCTTACCCCCGATTCATCGTGCACATTCGCCCGTATCTCGCTCAGGTTGTAGTCATAAGTCACGTTCTCTGGGAAGAGCACCACCACCTCGGGAGGAACAGTGTCCTTCACGTTGCTGGCGTTCCCGAGGAGGCCGACCCTCTGGAGGAGCAGTAAAGTCGTCTCGTTGTGGTCAATAAGGCCCCTTATCACTGCCGTCCTCAGGTAGGTCGCGTTTATCCAGCCACTTCCTGAACCTGTCGTTAAGTTCTCGTTCCAGCTTATTAGACTCCAGCTCCCAGCGCTCACGCTGAAGACCTCGTCAAAGCCTTCCGTGGAGATGTTTATCTCCGAGAGCACTTTGACAGTCCAGTTCTCGAAGTCCCTCCTAAAGCCTTCCCAGGAGGTAGTGTTGTAGAAGCCGAAGTCTCGGGTGAAGGTGTAGCTCTCGTTCCTCTCAAGGCTCACGTTGGCGATGACCTCAACCCTCTTTGTAAAGCTCGCGCTCAGGTTGTAGGCGTCCCATACTGTTAATGTAACGTTGTAAATTCCACCTTGAGCATAGACGTGAACCGGGTTCGCCTCCTCGCTGGTCCAACCGTCGCCGAAGTCCCAGAGATATCTTGAGATTCCGTCGGGGTCGCTTGCGATTGCTGTGAAGTTAACCGTCAGGTAGTCGGCGCTCCAGGTGAAGTCCACCTCCGGGGGCTCGTTCACCCTGAAGAGAACGGTCTTGCTGACGTTGTGGCTCACGTCCCAGGCGTAAACGGTGAGGTTGTGCCACCCGTAGTCGAGGGTGACCAGCTGGGAGTGGTTTGCCTCGCTTGAGAGGAGCGAGCCATCTAGATATGCCCTGACGCCGAGGAGGTCGTGGTTTATGACGGTGTAGTTGAGCCAGACTTTCCTTGAGTTGTAGACCTTCTCCTCTGGGCTTTCAATGTAGATAACCGGCGCGCTCGGGTTGAGGTAGATCCAGAGGCTCAGGTTTGCCGTGTTCCCGAAGTCATCAACGGCGTGAATAACGACGGTGTTGTTGCCTGCCTTTAAAGGCAAGCTCCCGCTCCAGAGGGAGCATGTGCCGTCTTCCCAAAGCTTGGTGAAGTCCCTGCTCTCGTTTCCAACGCTTCCCCACACGGTGACGTTGGTCTCGTCGCAGGCGGTAACGTTGAAGGTCGGCACCTCCTCGTAAACCCCGCTTCCAGGAGACACTTCAAGGACGGGTGGGGCTGTATCGACCTCCTTGCTCGCGTTGGCGAAGAGACTGACCACTTGCCTGATGCGTAGCGTCGTGTAGTTGAAGCCCGCTATTCCGATAACCGTCGTGTTCCTCTCGTAGGTCGCGTCTATCCAGCCCGTGGAGTTCCTGTAATCAAGGCTCTCGTTCCAGTTCATAAGGCTCCAGTTGCCCGCAGTTACGCTGAAGACCTCGTCAAATCCTTCTGTTGAGACGTTTATCTCTGAGAGCACTTCAGCAGTCCAGTTCTCGAAGTCCTTCCTAAAGCCCTCCCAGTAGAACCCGGTGTAGTGGCTGAAGTCTCTGCTGAAGGCGTAGCTCTCGTTCCTCTCAAGGCTGACGTTAAGGTAGCCCGTAACGACCGCGCTCAGGTTGTTGACCTCTATGAGGTGCTCCCCGGTCTCGTTTATCTCCACCGTGAAGGCGAAGACCCTCCACTCGCCGGGCTCAATCATTAAGGCGTTCCATGCTATGGTGCTCCCGTCGAGGTAGAGGGTGGCGTTGTAGGTTCCCGGTGCGTCGCCGGTGTTCGTGACGTTGAGGTAGACTGAGACGTTGAAGGGAACCACTCCCCACTCCGGCTCAACGGTGAGGTTCTCAGAGAACCTTGGTCCAAGGAAGACCTCAACGGCTTCCGTTATCGAGGCGTTGGCACCTTCGTCGTCCCAAACGGTTAGGGTGACGTTGTAGACACCCGGCTTAGTGAAGGTGTAGTTGAGCCTTGCACCCTCGAAGCTCTCATTGCCGATGCGCCAGAGATATCTAGCAATCCTCCCGTCCGGGTCGTAGCTCAGCGAGGCGTCAAAGGCAACTGTCTTGTTTACCACGGCAGGCCCGTTGTAGCTTATCACCGGCACGGGCCTCCTGTTGCTCTTCAGGACGTAGAATTCGGCCGTTCCGAGGTCGAGGATGTGGAGCTTCCCGTTCTCGATCCACTGGGCTATCGGCTCTTTCCCGTCACTCCTAACGGCTCTCATATAGCCCGTTACCGGGACGGTCATGTAAATCCAGTCCGGGCTCCTGACGAGCGGGATTACCTTGACGAAGCCCCTTCCAGTCTCGTTAGTGAAGTTAACCGGTAAGACGGCATAATTCTCTCCACTGGAGTCGAGTATCATCTCGGGAATCCCGTCACGGTCGTCATCGACTAGGAAGTCGAGCATGCCATCGTCGCTGGCCGTGTTGTTGAATGCCCTCAGGAGGAAGTGAGTTCTGACCTCCTTAATCAGCGAGGTCTCGTTGCCGCCGAGTTCATCGCTGTGCCGGAAGGTGGCGTTGTAGTAGACGAAGTCTCCAGTAACTTCCGCGATCATTATCCATGCTGCTGTGGAGCTCTCACCCGGATTTAAGTCGCCGAAGTCAATCGTCAGGCTGTTGGGAACCTTTCTGCCGTTAACCATGGTTCCGAGGATTCTAAAGTCGATGTAAACACCGGGGTAGTTGGCCTTCTCAATCTTCGGCTGGGCTGAGGCTATGCGCAGGTTCTTAGCGATCCCGTAGCCGACGTTCTTCACCCTAACGCCGAAGACGAAGGGAACCGGCGGTTCTTTCTCCGGCGTGTAGGGGTCATCGCCGTAGACCCTAGGAGGTATCACGTAGTCGAGCTCCAGCTGCGGAACCGGCTCGACCTCTATCAGGGCCGGCCAGGTCTCATAGACGAGCGTCGTGTTGCCAACCCTGGCTGTGATGTTGGCCATGACGTAGTAGCGCGTCCTGAACTTCTCTGCCGCGCCCACTTTCGGGATTATGAGCCACCTCAGTTTTGCCTGTCCCTGCGGTGGCAGTGTGTCGCCGGTTAAACCGCTCTTCTCGTCGAGTCTGAGGAAGAACTTGTCGTTCGCCGGATTGCCCTCGCTGTCGAAGAAGAGCACGCTGACGTTGACATCGCTGAGACTGTAGTTAGCGTTGGTGTTTGTAAACTTCAGCGATGCTCTAAACGCCTGTCTCTCGAAGGTGACCCTCTGCTCGATGGTTATGACGAGGTCGATGCACATGTGGAGGGTATTGTCCGGGTAGTCGTCTCCGCCCTCCTGTAGGGGCTGCACAGTTCCACCGTTGTCACCTAAGACTTTTCCGCTCAGAGGGATAGTTCTGCATACCCTCCCCCCGGCCACGCTTCCGGCCTTCTCGAAGGCCTGGACGGAACAGGAGGGACAGCTCTGAGTGTCTAAACTGTTATCAGAACTTTCTGCGGAGTTTTCTTCTGGCTTGGGAAGACCTTCACAGGTAAATCTCCCGACGCTAGTCTCTCCATCGCCATCCCCAACTGCCGGCAACCCTGCAATTCCCCCGCCATAGCCGCCGAGAGAGCCGTAGCGAATGAGCTGGAAGGTGCTGGGTTCTTCAGTCTGAGGTGGTGTGCAGTTGTTGTGGAGGGCGCACACTAGACAGTTCGCTCCGGCCTGTATCAAATAAGGTGGCAGCTCCTCTGCTATTTTGTCCAGGAGTGTTATCAGACTGAGGCCATTTGTCAGGCCGGCCCCAACGACACCGAGCTTTGAAACTATTGGTGAGGCCAGGTTGTTAGCTATCGAAGCTGCTTTCTTCCAGTCAACCTTCACCTGCCCGTTGGTTGTTGAGACAACGCCCATGGCGTAAACATACGTCGGGGCGTTGGTGGTCGAGACTGCAAAGCCCGTTACCCTGCCATTGGAGTCCTTAACGACCGTGAGCTGGTATGAGGCTAACTCATGCCGCATCTCCCAGTAGAGGGCCGGGTTTGACGCAAAGGGTGCCGATAGTATATCCGCAAGGTTGTCCTTCCCGGCGTTGAAGACCTTGACGAAGTGCTCTATGTTCTCGGACGTCGGGTTCATGACCATCTGGGCATAGGCGTCGTATATGCTCTCAAGGTTGCCCAAAGCCTCTCCCGCAACGGTGTTGGCGATGTTGGTGTCGTCTATCTTGCCGAGGGCGTCCCCCACCTTCTTTCCTAGGAAGAGGAATGCGGTTTTTCCCGCCAGCAGTGCAAGGGACTTCCAGCAACCGTCACAGGTGGGCTTAACGACTATCTGGTGAACCTTCTGGGCCTTCAGGGTTATCTTTCCGGCCTCTTCAACGCATACAACGCCAGCCTTGAGGTAGAAGGTCTTGGTCTCGTGGAGGCAGGGGTTTATCGGCGGCGAGCGCTGGTAGTAAATCCTCACGACGTAGGGGACGACTACGCTCTCCCCGGGCTTGAGCTCGTCTATCTTATCCACTGCGAACTCCACGTCGATGTAGTGGCTCCCGCCGCTGTCAAAGGTAATGTTGAAGACCGAGACGTAGGGATGGGTGTTGGTGACTATCAGCTGGCCGTGGAGCTCTACAAAGCCTGCTTCTGCGAGCTTCTCATAGTCCACGTAGACCTCAAGGTCGCCGCCGTAGCTCCTTATCTCCGGCGCCGGGACGTAGGTGGTGTAGCCTATCTCGTGCTTGATTATATATACGTCCTGTATCGTTACGGGAACGACTTCCCACTCGACCTGAAGGATTGAGGGCATCAGCACTGCTGTTACGTTCTTTTCCACCCCGGCCTCGACAGTTACCGTCTTGCTCACCGTGTAGTGGCTCTCCTCGGAGACGAAGAGGGTGTAATCGCCGACAGGGACGCCGGTGAAGGTTATCGTGCCGTTTTCGTCCGTTTTCCCCTCGAAGTGGGCGTAGCCGTTGTAGAGGACAACCTCTGCACCGCTGAGCCTCGTGGCGTTCGGGTCCATCGCTATGACGGTAATAACTCCTGTGGCGTTCGGCGTTACGGTAATCCTGACCGGAATTATGACGTCGCGGTGGTTGGAGGAGCTCACCCTTATGCTACCCTCGAAGGTTCCCGTTAGGTTAGAGGGCGGCGCTATGTAGAGGGCTATGCTCTCGGCTTCCTTCGGGGCCAGCTGGGTGAAGTTGCTGGTCACCTTAACCCAGTCGAGGGAGCTCGTGACGGTAACGTTCCTCAGCATCTCAAAGCCGACGTTCTTTATGGTTATGCTCCTGCTCGCGGTCTCGTTGGTAAGTACTCCAACCTCAAGGGCTCTCGGCTCAGCGACGATTATCGGTTCCGGCGGAAGGACTGTAAGGTTTATTGTGAGGTTCTTCTCTATCTCAAGGCCGAGCTGGGTCGTTCTGAAGGTTATCGTCGCCGTTCCGTTCACTGCGTTATCGCTTGAGAGGGCAATCTCAACCCTGTTAACGCCAGGCCTCAGTGTTATTCTCGATGGGACCGTGACGTTGAGCCATGCCGGGGCATTCACCGAGACCGAGACGTTGGACTCTTCCCAGTGGTTTACCAGCGTTACCTCGATCTTCCCGCTGAACTCCTTCGTGACCTTGAGGGCGTAGACGTCGGGCCTTACGGTTATTCCCACGATGTCGAACTCCCCATCTCTCTCAAGGGTTAGGACGCTCGGGTGGGTTGCGCTCACAATAAAGTGGCCTGCCTCCCTTGGATACAGCCTGAAGGTCAGGGTGAAGTGGCCGGTTTCGTCGGTCATCACCGCGTACTCCCTCACGAAGTCGCCCCTTGCTATGGCAACCCTAACGGTAACGTTCGGGAGCAGTCCGCTGGCGTTGTAGGCGAATCCCTCAATGGTGACATCTTCCCCGACCTCGAAGACACTCCCCACGGTAACGTTGGCGTTGTAGGGAGGTTCTTCCGTCGGGACTGTGATTACTCTCGTGAAGTCCCCGACGTCAGTCCTCACCGTTGCGTTGATGGTCATCTCGTCCGGCGCATCGGCCGGGACGATATAGTTGAAGGAGGTCGTAAAGGAGAGGTTCGGCGGGACTGTAACGGATAGGCTCCTCTGCATTCCGAGAACGCTGACGCCCCTGACCATGAGCGGGGCACTTCCCGTGTTCCTGAAGGTTACGTAAATTCTCGCCCTTCCTCCCCTGACAAAGCCCTCGGTTGAGACGAGCACGGGGTTCGTCACCGGGTCTCTGACCTCGACCTCTTTAATGGCCACTATTCCGACGAGCCTGAAGGTCAGGTTGTAGGTTCCCCTCTCCTCCGGGACGACGCGGTAGCTCAGGGTTGCGCTCCCGCCGGGCATTAGAACCAGCAACGGTGAGAGAGGCTCCCCGGTAGCATTCCCGAGCTTCAAGAGGGCAGTTGAGGTATCGAGCGGTGCAGAGCCGTGGTTGGTCAGCTTTACCTCGACCAGTGTCGGGAGGCCGGTTCTCGGGCTGTATACGGTGATCTCTGGGGCCCCGGCCTCGGTCGGTTTCACTGGCAGGAGCACCTCGGTCGAAGAGCCGTGGACGGTGAGCGAAGCCCTCAGCGAGCCGAGGCCCTCTGGAACGGTCGCGACGAAGGTCTCGGTGATGTTACCAGGTGAGAGTTCAACCTCCCTTTCAAGCCTCCCGATTACGTCTCCGAAAACGTCTATCAGCTCAAGGGTTAGCGTTCCATTGGCAACGCCATCGAAGTTCTCAATCGTAACGTTGATAAGTGCCGGATAGCCGGTTGCAAGCCTTTCAGGGCTTATATGAAGCCTCGCGGGGAAGAGGTGGGCCGGGTCGCTCTCAAAGCCGGCGAAGTCAACGGCGGTAACGCTGTAGTTGAGGCTTCCAGCATAGATGTCGCGGAAGTGGGTAACTTCAACCGGCTCGTCGTTTAACCTGATTCCATCGCGGTAGACGTAATAGCCCGCTATGTCGGAATCCCCGCTGGGTAGCCAGTTCAGCTCGACGTAGGAGCCGTTGAGGTTGACCGTCAAACCGCTCGGCGGGTGAGGAATGCCGTTGACGCTGAAGGTAACCTTCAGCTCCGCCCTGTTGCCGGCTTTATCCACCGCTTCAACCTCCAGCGTGTAGGTTCCGTCGGTCCTTATCGCCCTCCCGCTGAACGGCCTGCCGTTGACGGTTACCGTGTAGTCCCGGAGGTTCTCGTCCCTAACCTCCACCGCCGGAAGGACGCTACCGTTGTAGAGAGCCCCGTCGGTGACGTTCGTCCTTATCTCCGGTGGCTCCCTGTCGAGGACGAAGCTCCAGGTGTAAGTTCTGGAGTTCCCGGCTTTATCGTAGGCTACAGCCATTGCAGTGTAGTTGCCGTCCGGGAGAGGCGTCGAGTTCTGGAAGAGCAGCCAGCCGTAGGTAAAGATTGAAGAGCCGTCAACCGGGTTCCCGTTGAGATAGAGCCTAAGCTCGCTCTTGAGCAGGTCAACTCCGGAGCCTTCATCTCTAAGGAGAACCCCAACGATAGGCTCGTTTGTGAAGCTCCCGTTGGCGGGGTAAAGCTGGGCCGGATATGGAGCTTTCTCGTCAGCTATTAAGACGGAGAGGTTCTCCTCGTTGTTGCTCTCGTCCAGTTCGCCGAGCTCGTTGAAGGGGTCGGCAACTGCCCTTAGGGTATAGGCGCCATAGCGAGCCCTCCAGGCGTTGGTGAAGCTGAGGGTTACCCTTTCCCCTCCTCCCAGACCGCGAATAAACTTTACAGCGACGAGGGTGCTGTTCGCGTATATCCCGACGTGGAAGGGCAGCATTGTGGTGTTTCCTGCGTTCTCAACGGTGACGGTGAAGTTGAAGTAAGCCCCGACGACCTCTCTTCCGGAGTAGGCGAATGAAGTGACCACAAGGTCAGGAGCGGGAACATTGACCTGAACAGCAACCTCGTTGTTATCCTCGTCCCACTCGCGGATTGCGTTTCCGGGATCGGCCACCGCTGTGAGATTGTAGCTTCCGGGGTCGGTTGTCCATGCCACCGTGACGTTCATCTCCTCACCGGGGGCTAAACTGGGCGCGTAGGCCCTTCCGAGGGTCTTTGCTCCGTTGCGGACGACGATGAGGAAAGCCCCGGTCTCGTAGTCGCCAATGTTCCTGACGGTGACGGTCGCGTTGGCGGTCTCGCCCGAGTAGGTGAAGCTCCCCGGCGAGAGCGAGACGACCTTTATGTCGGGTGCTTTAACGTGGACTGAAATCGAGCGTTCGTTGTTGGTCCCGTTGACCTCGGTAACGTAGTTCCCCGAGTCTGCGACGGCCTTTATCGTTGAATCGCCCGGATATGGCCTTATCCAGACGGTAACGTTGGCCTCGCCTCCGGCAGGGAGTGAACTTACCCAGGCCCCTCCAAGGTATTTGCCGTCCTGGTAGATGACAACCGGGAAGCTCCTCTCGATGTCCTGGCTTCCGGCGTTTCTGACAGTCACGTTCACCGGGAAGAAAGCATTCGCGTGCATCTCCGGGGCGCTGAGTGAGGTAACCACTATGTCGGGCAGGTCTATAGTAACGCTTGTCTTCACCTCGTTGTTGCTCTCGTTAACCTCTGGAATTTGATCGCCGGGGTCAACGACGAGCTTCACCTCGTGGGTTCCGCCGACGTTGAAGCGCCAGGAGATGGTCTTTTCAACGGTCTCACCGCCCATGAGGGAGCCAACCCAGGCCTGGGCCTTGAGTGAGCCATCAACGTACATGGCAATGTAGAAGCCCCTGTATGTGTCCCCGCCGAGGTTCGTGACGTTCACGCGATAGGTGAGGTATCCCCTCGCAATGTCTTCGCCAACCCACTCGTAGGAGCTTATCGTAAGGTCGGGGGCTTCGATGTAGTAACTCCCCGAGACCTCGTTGTTGCTCTCGTCAGACTCGATTATCTGGTCGCCCGGATCGGCCTTTATGGTAATCGCTATGTCTCCAACTTTATCGGCGTACCACCTGAAGTTCAGCCTTACCGACTCGTTTGAGCCAATACCGTAGACAGTCCTGTAGTAGAGCTCCCCGCTGATGTTGAAGAGGACGCTGAAGGGCCTGTAGATTGCTTCGCCAAGGTTCCTCAGGGTGACGTTTACGTCGACCCATTTTCCGTAGGCGAGCTCTCCAACGCTCAGGTTCTCAAGGACAAAGTCCGGCGTTCCAACCTCGCCCAGATAGGCGGTGTACTCGTTGTTGCTCTCGTTCAGTTCGGGAATGTAGTCGTAGTAGTCCACGATGACTTTAACAGTCAGGTTGCCCGGTTTCGCGTTGTACCAGCGCCACGTTATCTCCTTCGTCTCATTGGTTCCGAAATTCGGGTCGGGTGAATACACTGTGCCATAGCTCAGCCTCGAACTCCCGTTCCATATCTCGACCCTCGTGTAGAAGCCCTCGTAGAAGGCCTGCCCGAGGTTCGTAACGTAGACCTTGAAGGTCACGATCTGACCAGAGGTGAAGTTGTAGGGCTCCCATGTGATGCCGACCGGGACCAGCTCGGGCTTCCCGAAGCTGACATTTCCAAGGAATACCTCGTTGTTGTTCTCGTTCTCCTCGGGATAACTGTCGTAGGGGTCGAGCCGTACGGTGAGGTTGTGCTCACCCGGTTCTGGATAGTAGTAGAGTGTAACTTCCTTCACCTCGCCAGCTTTCAGGCCGTCGAGGTAGGCGCTACCCCTTCCACTTCCGTTATCGTAGAGGCGGACGTAAAGGGAGCTCCCAAAGTTGGCCCCGAGGTTGGTAACGTTCACCCTCACCGGGTAGCCCTTGTACAAGTAGGCGCTCCCGTTCAACAGTTCCTCCGGAACCGAGAAGTTCACCACCGCGAAGTCAGGCCTTCCGAAGCTCACCCTGAAGGTTGCGTTGTTGTTGCTCTCGTTCGCCTCGATCCAGTAGTCGTAGTAGTCCACCGCTATCGTGACGTTGTGCTCTCCAGGCTTGGGCGTGTAGTAGAGTGTAACCTCCCTCACCTCACCCGAGGCGAGTGAGCTTATCCAGTAGGAGTAAGCATAGCTCCCGTTGTCAAGGAGCGTAACGTAGAAGCCTCCCTCAAGGTCTCCCCCGGCGTTGCTCACGTTAACCCTTATCGGATACTCCTGGTAGAGGCTGGCAGAACCGTTGAGAACTTCCTCCGGGACGGAGTAGCTGGCTATGAAGGGATCGGGCTCCTCGACACTGACGGTAACCTCTGCGACGTTGTTGCTTTCATTTGACTCGATCCAGTCCCCTTCGTAGTCGGCTATGGCCCTGAGGGTGCTCAGCCCGCCGTTGAAGGGTATATCGGCGGTTTCCGTGACGCTCCCGCCCGGAGGGAGGGTTACGGGGGCGAGCTCATAGGTTCTGATTATCGACTTTCCGTTCTCGTCCGTCAGGTTCACCTTCAGCCCGAGCTCATTACTCCACCAGTAGAGGTTCTCGACCCTCAGCGTTGCGTTCCCGGTGTTCAGAACCGTGAGGTTTACCTGGACGTCCTGACCGGCCTTGATCTCGGAAGGCAGGGCAAGGTGAACCGTGAGGTCAGGATAGCCCGTCGCGTAGTTCGTTACCAGCGAGTTGTCCTCCAGGCTGCTCTCGTTGACCTCGGCAGGGTAGTTAACGGTCACGTTGATAAGCCCGCCGGGGGCCTGGATAAGGAGGTAATCGAGGTGGTAGGTGTAGGTGCCGTTTGAGGGAAGGAACGCATCGATTACGAAGTGTCCGTAGCTTGGTGAGGAGTTGAAGTTCTCAACGTACACCCTACCCCTGATTGGGTAGCCCGTGCCGTTGTACGGGGCCCCGATGTTCTTTATCGTGATGTTAACCGGAACGTGGCCAACGGTGTTGTCAGGCATCTCGATCGAGTCCACTATGAAGTTGGGTAGCGGAACGCTCACCCTGTAGGTGAAGACGTTGTTGCTCTCGTTAGTCTCGACTATGGAATCGTAGTAATCCGCTATGAAACGTAACGTCGAGTTTCCACCGTTCAACGGGGCCGAGATTGTGACCCATTTATCCTCCCCTGGGCCCATACCCCCGCTCACATAGGCTGAGGAGTAGCCTAGAGCGCCCTCAAGCTTTATCGTGAAGCTCCTCGTGAAGGCCTCGCCGAGGTTTTTGAGGGTGACGTTGAAGGTTGCTTCGCTTCCTGTAATCCCATCAAAGCTCAGGAGCGTGACGTTCGTTATCACGATGTCCGGACCGGTCACAAACACAGTCTTGCTCAGCCTGTTGTTGCTCTCGTTCAGTTCGGGAATGTAGTTGCTTGGATCAACGACAACCGTTAGGTTAACCTCGCCGACATCAGAAGGCGTCCACCTAAGAGAAACCTTGGTGGAGCCGTTAATGGTGGTGTACGCGTAGCTCTCGTAGTAGCCGTTCTCGTAGAGGTTTACCCTCACGCTTCTGGCATAGCAGCCGCCGAGGTTTTCGATGGTGGCGTTGATGTAGTAGGTGTTGCCGGTTGAGACACTCGCGGGGACCTCCATCGAGCCGACCGTGAAGTCGGGGCTTTCGTACGTCCTTGAGAGCGGAACCGTGAGGGAGTTGTCACTCTCGTTGGACTCCGCGACCCTTTCGTAGGGATCGACCTCTATCCTGACCCCGGTGAGGGTTCCCGCGATCACAAAGGGACTCAAGGCAACCTCGACGGTCTCTCCGGACTCTATGTCCACAGAACTGGAATAGCTTGTGGTGCTCCCGTTGTAAACCAGCACCCCCCTGACCCAGACATCGCTCCAGTTGATGTCTCCGTCGTTGGTGACGTTGACCAGAATGAGCGCCCTCTCACCGAGGCAGCTGGGGAGCCTGACGGTGTAGTTGACTATCCTGAAGTTGGGCAGCGGGAGGTTGTACTCACCGAGGGGATAGGCGTTGTTCGTTTCGTTGATGTCCCCATCTGCCTTCACAACGAGTGTAAGGTTGTAGCTCCCTCCCTGGGCGAGCCAGCTTAAGCTACCTGATGCCGTGCCGTTCGTGAAGTCTCGCCTGTACAGATACCTCCGTCCCTCGACCTTTCCGTTCCTCAGGAGCTCAACCACGGCACTTGGATTCTTCGATGTGCTCCCGACGGTGAAGTTAATCTCAACTCTCTCGCCCGGCGTAACCCCTCCTATACTCGCGCTCTCTATCCAGTAATCCCCGGGCCATACCCCGAGCTCGGCTACGTTGTCGCCCCTGTACGGGTCGTTGAGGTTTTCTTCATCGTCCGCTATGATCTTCACGTAGTATTCGCCCAAGGGTAGGGTAATCGAGACGTTGGTACTTCCTCCTTCGGGAATGCCCGAGACCTCAACGCGCTCCACCGCCGGAGAACCCGAGGGGATCTGGACCTCAAAGCTCTTTCCTCCAGCTTTCTCAAAGCCGACCGTTTTCCCGGCAACTTTGGAGTAGTAGCCCGTGAAGAGGTCGTAGCTGTATGAGGAATACTCAAGCAGGCGGTAGCTCCACCTTATCGTCCCGTTGGCGAAGATGACCACCTGAAAGTTCAGGGGGTTTGAGTAGGAGTCCCAGTCCTCGTAGGTCGAGCCGAACCACTCAACCACCACCTTGTCAGGAAAGCCGACGACGAGGAGATAGCCGTCCTCGGTTTCGAGGTCATCATCGAGGGCAAATATGATGTCGCTCATCGAGTAATCCTCGTCCATATGGACGCCGTACGTGCTCCCGAGGTCTGGCTCTTCCCACCTGCCGAGCAGCTCGATGTAGCCGTTTGTGCTGACCGAGATGTTCGTGATGTCCCTCCCAAAGAAGTTCAGCGTGAATGGAAGTCTGTAGATGAAATAGCCGTCGTCCTCGCTTAAAACCGCGCTCCCGTTCTCGATGTAGTCTCCATAACCTGCAATCACCGCATCATCGAGGTACCCGGTGGTGTTTATCCACTGAAACGGCACCTCAACTACTGGGGAAGGACTCATCGGGGTGAAAACCTTGAATGTGACGTTGAATGGCCCGCTGGCCCCTCCAAAGTTTTCCAGTGTGGCGTTGATAATGACCTCATCTCCCGAGACGGCGTACCCTTCTCCATGTATCCAGAGATCCGGCGGTTCTCCGTCCTGGGCACTGACTCTGCCAACTCCCACCGCCCGGGGGGGCACTAGGGAGGTCAGCAAAACCGCCAGAACGAGAATGGAGAGTGTCCTCCTCAACTCCTATCCCTCCCGACCTTTTCTTCCTGGAGGGCCTTCTCGATCTGTATCACAAAGAAGGATTCCTCAGCGAGGAGAACCTCCAGTATGACCTTCCTGTCTATTCCTGTTCTCTCGTTTATGTATTCCACCAGCTCGCGCCGGATTTCCCTGAGTGTCCTCCTTTCACGGGTTGAATGGTTTGCACCCGGGGGAATAAGGGCTAACCCCATTGTGCCACACCCAAAAGGTCTTTGCCCTTCCCATACTTACCGGGTAGGTTTGATTGAAACAGTCAAACCCAGAGGGTGGATTTATAAGCTCCACTACTTAGTAGAGTTAGGTGACCCAAATGAAGACCGAACGCGCGAAGGAGATACTCCTTCAGCTCTTGAAGATACCCTCCCCTTCCGGCCAGGAAGACCGGATAATGCTTCACATCATGGAGTTTCTCCACAAGCTGGACTACGATGTCCACATCGAGAGCGACGGCCAGATAATAGACCTGGTCGTCAATCCGGATGCGGATCTTTTCTATGAGGTTCACGTCGACACTATAGGAGTGAGGGCCGAGCCCTTCGTGAGGGGGAACATAGTCTACGGAACGGGTGCGAGCGACATTAAGGGAGGGGCTGCCGCCATACTCCTTATGCTTGAGAACCTGCGCAGGGAGGGAAAAGACCTCAACGTCGGTATAGTCTTTGTCAGCGACGAGGAGCACGGCGGACACGGCAGCGCCCTCTTCATGGAGCGCTACAAGCCCAAGATGGCCGTTGTTCTGGAGCCAACAGATTTGGAAGTCCACATCGCCCACGCCGGCAACATCGAGGCCTATTTCGAGGTTGACGGCAAAGAGGCCCACGGTGCCTGTCCCGAGAGCGGAATAAACGCGATAGACCAGACGTTCAAGATGCTGGATGAGTTCAAAAAGCTCGAACCCTTCAACGCTAAAGGCAAGTACTTCGACGCCCACATCGGCCTTCAGGAGCTGGTCTGTGAAAACCCATACTACCTAATCCCGGCACTCTGCAAGGGGCGTGTGGAGGCCAGGCTCCTGCCTGACCAGGAGGTTGAGGACATACTTGACCTCATGGAGCCGATATTTGAGGAGTACACCATCAGGTATGAATACACGGAAATATGGGACGGCTACGAGCTTGAACCCGACGAGGAGATTGTCCAGCTTGCCAAAAAGGCGATGGAGGTCACGGATATAGACGAGTTCGGCGGGATGAGGAGCTGGACTGATGCCATAAACTTCATGTACAACGGCACCAGAACCATAGTCTTCGGACCCGGCAACCTCGACATCTCGCACACGAAAAACGAACACATCGATGTCAGGGACGTTGTTACCGCGAGCGAGTTTCTAAAGGCCCTCAACGAGATTTATGGGAAGGGTGAGTGATGGAAGCCTTATCGGGAGGGACTCCCACCAGTAACTGGTGAGGGGTTTGCCCCTCAGGACCGGAGGGCCTTCTCTATGACGGGGTCTGTTATCCGGTACTCGTTTCCCCTCTTTTCCAAGTAGCCATAGCGGACGAGATTCTTTACCTCAGTGTAGAGAGTCCCCTTGTTGATCTCCCTGCCCTCTATCCTCTCAATGTATTCCTTTATTGCCCTCCATGAGCGGTAGCCCTCAGCAACGGCCGCCACGATGCGGAGATACCTTGGTGAGTAGCGCGAAAGCTCGTCTATTATGTCCCTTTTTGCCCTCTGGAAGACCTCTCCAATTGCAGTCGTGTGGTCCTTCCCTCTGTACCTCATCCACCCGTATTCTCTAAGCCATCCAACGATGCCGTCAAGTGTCTCAACTGCACTTTCCAGCTCCCGCTCTGGAACCTCCATCCCGAGCTCTTCAAAACCTCTCCTCAGGTAGAGAAGGCTTTCGCCCCTGCTGAAGCGCTCGAGGTGTATGATCTCGTGCTCCCTTTTGTAGAGGGGAGAGTGCCTGTCGTTGAACCCCAAGAATTCTTCGAGTATCTGAACTTCCGATCCCGTTAAAATTACGGTTATGTTCTCGTAGCCGTCATTTAGAGATGCAAGGAGAGCCGTGTAATCGTAGTTTGAATACCTCAGGTACTGGGCCTCATCGAAGACGAGGATCGTCCTTTCCTCAGAGCTTTCTATGTCATCCAAGAGGTCTATCAGGTCGTATTCCATCTCCCTGAACTCCACCCCTACCCCAGCTATCCTGAGGCCCTTTAAGGACTTCAGGAGCTTCATCACGGGCGCATAGCTTTTCCGTGAGGCTAACCCCCTAACTATCTCCTTCTTGAGCACTTCAGGGGATATGGTCCTGTGGACACCCCACAGCTTTCTCACATCGATGTAGGCTCCGGGGAGATCGACCTCGTTGAGAAGAACCTTTACCAACGTGGTTTTGCCAACCCTTCTGATCCCGGTGAGGACGATCAGGGGGACTCCGTCATTTAGGGCTCTAATTAGCTGGTTGAACTCATAGTCCCTATCGAAGATTTCCTGCTTTGATTTCTTGATCCTACCAAACAGCATAGGACACCCCATACTGTATGGGGGGTACCGACATATTTAAGCATTGTTGCTCTGGGATGGTCATGAGTCATGATGTGCTTTTACCCGCGGAGTTTTCTTCCTCGCCCTTCTTCCTCTCCACCCAAAACCTTCTCGTCCTTATGAACTGCCTCTCGCGCTCCATGAGCGCCACCAGGAGTGCTTCCCCCTTATACTGGCTTAGAATCCTCGCGGCCGTGTCCGGCCCCGTTCCGTAGCTCGCCAGCGCCAAAACAGCCTCGAAGCCGTAGGAATCAACCAGATCGGCGGCCTTGAGCAGCTTCCTGTAGGTTCTCTCCTCCTTTCTCTCCAGCGGCTTTCCGTGGCGAACCTTCTCAAGCACCGGCAGGAACTCTTCCGCATCAATTGGATGAGCTACTGCCAGCATCTTTGAGCCGCAGCGCGGGCACTCTCTATCCTCGATGCGCCTCAGGCGGGAAACCCTTGTCTTCGAGTGCCAGCCGCAGTTTGTACAAACTAAAACGACCTCGTGCTCCAGAAGCCTGTTCCTGAACAGCTCCAGTATCTCGTCCCTCTCCAGGACGCCGGAGAGCAGAAATTCGCCTGTTACCGTCATGTTGAGCCTTGCCAGCGACGATGGTTCACTCCTAAGGGCAGTCTTCACCCTCATCGTGCCCCTCCTGAGCATCTCCAGCACCAGCTCCCCCTTGCGAACGTCCACCTTGTCGTGGTAGAGCTCGTTGAGGGTTTCCCTTTCAATGACAGTCCCTTCAAAGAGCCTCTCAACGCGCCTTATCTTCGCGTCCCTCCTCAAAGCCCCGAAGCGCTTCGCCACGTTCAGCATGCGCCAGCGGTAGGCGTGTGAATCCCTCAGAGCGCGGGAGACTATGAACCCAAGGCTATCAGGCTCCTGGTAGATGTAGCCCTTTACCTCCTCCGGGTTCAGCTGGAACGGTGTTTTAAACACAACGGCATGCGCCTGCGCCCTGACCGAGAACACCCTGCCGTAACGGAGGATTAAAAACGAATGCACAAGCCTTCCAATGGCTTCGTTGGCCCTGTTGCCAAAGTCGGCGTGTATAACGAGCGCCTTGGGCGTGCTCTCGACGACAATGTCCCTGTCGGTCGAGAACGGCTCGTTCTTTATCTCCTCGAAGGCTCTTCTCAGCTCATCCTCCCTGAACACGACCCCCTCCAAAAGCCCCTTGGCCTTCTCGAAGTCAAAGGCCAGCTCCCTCTTCAGCCTGCCGACGTCGATGGCAACACCGAAGGGGACAGGAATCATCTCGCCCTCCCAGCTTGGAATGGCACTCTCAAGGCTCCTGCTCTCACGCACCTTCAAGAGTCTCGCCTCGTCATCAATTTCAAGCACTATCCAGCTCCGCCCGTTCATCACGAAGTCCATGCCCTCCTCAAGATCCATCACGAACCTCTCGTCAAGCCTCCCGATGATGTGCCCGCCTCCGGCATCGAAGACCCTCCAAGAAACCTCGTCCGGAATCGTCGAGAGGTTCTCGTAGTAGTACTGGAACGCCCCCCTCCGCAGGTAGAGGAGGTTTTTCTCATCGTCGTAGCCGATTAACCTGGCCTCTTCAAGGACACGAAGAACGTCGAGGTAGTCCTCCCAGCTCAGCTCTCTGTAAACGTAGGCCCTCCTCGCTATCTCGTAGGGCCTCTCGCGCGGCAGTCTCTTGTACTCAATGAGCAGGCCGACTATGAAGTGCGCAAGAACATCGAGGCCGCCGATGGGTTCAACCGCCTCGAAACGTCCCTCAAGGGCGTGTCTCGCTATCACGAGGCTCTGGAGGTAGTCCTCGACGTTGGAAGTTATGACGTAGCCCTCGCTCACCTCTCCTATCCGGTGCTTGGCCCGACCAACGCGCTGGACGAGCCTGTTCACCTGCCTCGGGCTCATATACTGAATCACAACGTCGACGTCGCCTATGTCTATGCCCAGCTCCATCGAGGACGTGCAGATTAGAGCCCTGATTTTGCCCTCCTTGAGGGCCCTCTCCGCTCTAACGCGCGCCTCCCTTGAAAGCGAGCCGTGGTGGACCCCGACCGGCTTGCCCCAGGCCTTCAGCCTGTGCGCCAGAATCTCGGCAAACTGTCTCGTGTTCGTGAATATGAGGGCTCTTCCATGCTTTTCAACTATCTCCCAGAGGAGCCTTAAGCGAGCCGCTATCTCGGGGGAGAGGCTCAGCTCTCTGGCCAGCTCCATGTCCTTCTCGCCGGGCGCTGGGTAGAGGACGTGGAAGCGGTAGCTCTTCCTCCAGCTGGGCTTCACTGTGACGTCGGCCTTCAGCCACTCCCGCACTTCATCCTCGTTGCCGACGGTAGCGGTCATGCCTATCCTCCTGAAGTCCGCGATCTCGGCCAAACGTTCAAGGCCAAGGAGAAGCTGCGCCCCGCGCTTGTTGTCCACCAGCTCGGCTATCTCATCGACGATGACAAACCTCACGTTTTCGAGGTGCCTTCTGAGTGATTTAACCGTCAAAATCACGCCGAGGGTTTCCGGGGTTATTATGAGCATCTGGGGTGGGTTCTTCGTCTGTTTAGCCTTCCTGTATGCCGAGGTGTCTCCGTGCCTGACCTCGACGCTTATTCCAAGTTTTTTACCCCACCACTCCAGTCTCTCAAGCAGATCCCTGTTAAGGGCCTTGAGCGGGGCGATATAGAGGGCGGAAATGGGTTTAAGATCGTTCTCAAGGATTTCGTTGAAGACTGGCAGAACGGCCGCTTCCGTCTTTCCAGAGCCGGTTGGGGCGATTATGAGGACGCTCTTTCCCGAACTAACCTCGCGGAACGCGCCCGTCTGGACCTCGTTGAGCCTCCCGAAGCGCTCCCTGATGGCCTTTCTCAGTAGAGGGTGCATGATGAAAAATGAGCGGGGTGGTTTATAAGCACAACCTCCGTTAATTTTATAAACGATATATCGTCCGATACATCGGTGATAGAATATGAACGGTGCCAGGGATAATGGAACCTACGACATGGCCTACGCCAAGAGGGCAATGCTGGTAGTGGTCATCCTACCGCTCCTCGTGATGTACACGGAGGCGATGCTCACCCCGGCACTGCCGACGATACAGAAGGAGTTTGGAATAGACCCCAACGACGTCAGCTGGGTTCTCACGATTTACCTCCTCGTCGGGACGGTAAGCGCCGCCATATTCGGCAAGCTTGGGGACATGTACGGCAAGAAGAGGATGTTTCTGGTCGCTCTCGGCTTCTACACGCTCGGCGTCATCCTCAACGGCTTTGCCCCGAGCTTTCACTGGCTTCTCGTTTCCCGCGGAATCCAGGGGCTCGGAATGGCGATATTCCCGCTGGCATTCAGCCTCGTCCGTGAGGAGTTCCCGCCCGAGATGGTGCCGCAGGTTCAGGGAATGATAAGCGCCATGTTTGGCGTTGGTATGGTCATCGCGCTTCCCCTTGGGGCTTATGTGACCCAGAACTACGGGTGGAGATGGACGTACCACTCGGCGGCACCCTTCGCGGTTCTCATGTTCATCCTTGCCTGGAGGGTTCTCCGCGAGAGCCGCTACGTGAACCCCGGAAAGCTCGACTGGCCGGGGGCGCTCTTCCTGGTCTGGGCGGTCGTGCCAGCCCTCGTCGCCGTGACAAGGGCACCCAACGTCGGCTGGGGGGCGGAGCAGACGCTCGTTCTCTTTGGCGTTTCCGTCGTTGGACTCATTGCCCTCTACCTCTGGGAGAAGAGGGCCGACAACCCGCTGATCCCGCTCGGCATAATATCATCCAGAAACCCGGCCATAGTGAACCTAGGAATAATGTTCGCGGCCTTCGGAATATCCATGATGAGCCAGGCAAACACCTACATCTTCCAGATGAAGCCCCCCTACGGCTTTGGCAAGACTATACTTGAAAGCGGCCTGCTCATGACCCCGATGGCCGGTGTCATGCTGGTCATAGCCCCCCTCGCCGGCAAGCTGATGCCCAGGGTAGGTGCGAAGCCCCTCGCCATAACCGGTGCACTGACAGCAAGTGCAGGCCTGGCTCTGCTCTCCCAGTACGCCACCCAGCTCTCCCTTCCCCAGTTCGTGGCCCTCATAACGGTCGTCGGAGCCGGGATAACACTAATGAACGTCTCCTTCATCAACGTGCTGGTGTTCTCGGTTCCGCCGAGGGTCATGGGAGTGGCGACCGGTGCCAACAGCCTGTTCAGGAACTTCGGCTCGACCTGGGGGCCGGCCATAGCGGGAACCGTCATGAGCACCTACTACATACTCGTGCACATCCCCCAGATTCCGGTGCCCATCAAGATACCGACGGAGAAGGCCTACGAGGTGCTCTTCGGCACTTCGGCCCTCGTGTACCTCTTCCTCGCCCTGCTAAGCCTGGCCATCGTGGAGGTCATGAAGGGCGGAAAGATACACGAGGTCGAGAACGGGGGAGAAAGGGAAATAACCGTGGGTTGATTCTCCACCCTTCTCTTTTGTATATCTTCATTCTCCCCGGTATGCCCTCAGGTACAGCCCCCTTATTTCCTCGGGCTTCGGTTCGACGGGGTTGAAGAACACCAGCCCGTCGCGGTAGGCCTTCTCGGCCATTTCCTCGACCCTCTCGACGAAGGTTTCCTCATCGACCAGTTCGCTCAGCCTCGGAACGCCGAGCATCTCGTTGAGTTCCTTAACGACTTCAATTAGGTCCTTCGCCGTCTGGAAGCCCAGCTCCCTGGCTATCTCCGCGTAGCGCTTCCTCGCGTAGTCGCTCCTCTCGGCGTTGAACTCCATCACGTGGGGAAGGAATATCGCGTTGAGAAGTCCATGCGGCCCTATCCACGCCGCCTTGTGGCTCATCGCGTGGCAGAGGCCGAGACGCGCGTTGAGGAACGCTATCCCCGCCATCGTCGCCGCGTAGTGAACCCTCGCCCTTGCTTCCTCGTCGCCCCTGACCGAGAGCGGGAGCCACCTGTAAACGGTCTTTATCGCCTTAATCGCCATGGCGTCGCTGAATGGGCTGGCGACCTTGGTTGTGTAGGCCTCTATTCCATGAACCAGGACGTCAAGGCCCGAGTTCCTCGCGACTTCCGCGGGCATCGTCCTTGGCAGCCGGGGATCGAGGATGGCCACGTCGGGCGCTATCTCCGGCGTGACTATGTTGTATTTGACACCGCCCTTCTTCAGCACGCTCGCCCCCGAAACCTCGCTCCCCGCACCGCTCGTCGAGGGTATCGCTATTAGCCTTGTCCTCAGCTTTGGAACTGGCTTCGGCTTCGAAAACCTGTCTATGAAGGCTATCTCCTCAAAGTTCAGCCAGGGGGCATCGTAGAAGACCTTCAACGCCTTGGTAGTGTCGATGACACTGCCCCCTCCCATGGCCACCAGGAGGTCGGGCTCGAACTCCCTCACCTTGGGCAGAAACTCCTCTATGACCTCAACGCTCGGCTCCGCTGGAAGGCCCGCTATCGAGAAGACCTCAGCGCCGGCCTCCTTCACGTAGTCCTCGGCCTCGCTCAGGAAGCCGTGCCTCTTCATCGAGCGGGAAGCTAAGATAAGAACGCGTTCGTGCCCCCTTACTTCCCTGGAGAGCCTTCCGAGGGAGCCCTCGCCCTCGATGAGTCTCGTCTTCAGCCAGAACATCCCCACCACCGGTGAAGGTTGGGCGGGAGGGCTTTTAACGTTCTCGGCTGGGTTAACCTCAAGTTCGAAACCTTTCGGTAGAGAAACTCTTTAATTCTCGCCCTTTTAGCCAATATTCGATGCTGGTAAGGGGCAAGGTCGTCGGCGAGAACTTTACCGCACCCTTTGAGATTCTAAAGACTGGGGACGGTATTTCCCTCAGGGTCGAACTCCCGGGTGAGCCCTTTGAGTACTCGACGGACTGCTCCTGCCTGGAACCCCTTGAGCTTCTCGGCCTCCTCCTGCCGGCCATAGAGGAAGAAATCGGGGAGATAAAAGGGGTCTTCGTCGAGGAGGTCATCGAGGAAAAGAGAAGAAAGACTCACTCCATTTTGAACAGTCTCTTCAAATTCCTCTCGAAGGGCGGGTAAACGACGCCCCTATCTGTTATTATGCCTGTCAGGTACCTGTGCGGTGTAACGTCGAAGGCCGGGTTGTAAACGTCCACATCGGGGGCAATCCTGCAACCACCGCAGGTCAAAACTTCCTCCGGCTTCCTTTCCTCGATGGGTATCTCCTTCCCGCTCTTGAGGCTCATGTCTATCGTCGAGAGCGGTGCCACCGTGAAGAACGGTATCCCGTGTTCTTTAGCAAGGACCGCCAGAGTATAGGTGCCTATCTTGTTGGCGAAGTCGCCGTTGGCCACTATTCTGTCCGCCCCGACTATTATTGCATCCACCATTCCCTGCTGCATCACGAAGCCGGCCATGTTGTCGGATATGAGCCTGAGCGGAATGCCGTCGTAGTGGTACTCCCAGGCGGAAAGCCTGGCGCCCTGAAGAACCGGCCTCGTCTCGTCCACCCAGAGGAGCTTGAGCGTCCCGTCCTTGTTCATAACCCTCAGGACGGCCCCAACCGTTCCGAGCTGGACGGTCGCTAGGCTCCCCGCGTTGCAGTGAGTGAGAACGTTCCCCTCGGGCAGGGCTTCAGCTCCATAGTGCCCCATCCTTAGGTTGGCTTCGACGTCCTCGTCCGCTATCTTCTGTGCCTCGGCGACGATGAGCCTTTTTATCTCACCCATAGGGCTCTCAAGGTTCTCCTCAACGAGCCTCTTGATCCTGTTGAGAGCCCAGAATAGGTTCACAGCGGTTGGCCTCGTGTTCTTCAGCCTGTCATAGGCACTGTAAAATCCATCCATGAACTCGTCCTTGGTTTTTGCCTTCGTCGTGTCCGCGTAGAGCGCGAGACCGAAGGCGGCGGCGGCACCGATAGCCGGCGCACCGCGGACCTTCATCGTGACTATTGCCTCGGCCACCTCATCGACGGTCGTCAGCTCTATGGTTTTGAACTCCCTCGGAAGGAGCGTCTGATCGATCATGATGACCTTTCCGGTTTCATAGGTCACGCTCCTCGGGAGCCTCGTGAGTTCTTCAGGTCTGTACCTTATCTCCACAGCCACCACCCCAAAGGGTTTAAGGAAGGAACTTAAATCTCCTTCGGTGGTTGAAATGACGCTGAGGATATTCGTTACCGGCCCTGCGGGAGTTGGGAAGACAACGCTCGTGGAGCGCGTTGCTAAAGAGGCCGACCGCTGGGGCTATCTGGTTGGCGGAATGATCACGAGAGAAGTGCGCAGGGGCGGAAGGCGCGTGGGGTTCAGGATCACCGCCCTCGACACAGGGGAGGAGGGCACTCTGGCGAGCATCAGGGGAACGTCGCATCTGCCGGGTGTTCCCTTCGGGAAGTACGTCGTCCACGTCGATGAGATTGAGAGGGTTGCCGTTCCGGCGATAAAGCGCGCCCTGGTTGAAGCAGACCTTGTGGTTATAGACGAAATCGGCCCGATGGAATACAAGAGCGATGAGTTCGTAAGGGCAGTCGGGAAAGTCCTGAAATCAGAAAAGCCCCTTCTGGCAGTTGTCCACAGGAGGATGGCCGATAAGTTCCGCCCCCTTGGGAAGCTCTATACGCTGAGCGTCGAGAACAGAAACAGAACCTTCGCTGAGGTGCTCGATGAAGTTATGAAAGAGTTGAAGGGAGTCAGAGGTTGAGGCTGTCCTTACAGCTCTCACATATCCACTTCTCGCCGCCCTCGATGTAGACCTTGTAGAGTGGGCCGTACTGACCGCAGAGCTCACAGATGCCGTAAACCTCGGTCTCCTCACTTACCTCCTCGGCTTCACTGCTGTACGTGTTGAGCGCAGCGAGAAGATCCGCCGCGGTGACAAAGCCTATTGGCCTTCCGAGCCTGGTAACGAGGAGCCTTCTGATGCCCTTATCCATCATCTTGTCGATGGCATCCTGGACCTCGTAGTCGTCCTCGATTGTTATCGGGTTCTTGGTCATGACCTCCTCGACCTTAACGGTCTTCGGATCGCGCCCCTTCGCGACGACCTTGTCGAGTATATCGCGGTCGGTTATTATTCCAACGATCTCGTCACCCTTAACCACAACGGCACTACCCACTTTGTTCTTTGAGAGGATTCTGGCGACTCTGTGGACGGTGTCGCCCGGCTTGACGATAACTGCCTTCCTCTTAACCACTTGTCCCACGGCTATCCTAGGTGCCATTTTATCACCTCGCCAACGGGGGTTGGGGGAGAAACTTAAAAAGCTTTCTTCAAACACGGCGCCTCAGAAGGTACGAAGCGAGGAGAAACGTTAAGACGAATGCCACAACGGCGAGGATTACCGGAAGGCTTGAACTACCCGCGGCCGGAGCGGTGGACGACGTTACAGATGTTGTCGTCTGAAGCGCCGCCTCGGTACTCGTGTTGGTCGCCATCGGCACAAGGGCCTTCTCTGGCGTCGACATTATAGTGACGTTGTTTGCCTCGTAGGGGACACCCGGCCCAGTATTGCCCATTGGACTCAGCAGGCTACGCGATACGGCGTACACCCCGGCGGAGATTAGACCCGCTATCGAGAGGCTGATGACATGGAGTCTCTCAAAACCCAGAACCGCCTTCTTCTTAACCTTGGCGACACTTTTTCTTGGAATCAGGAGAATAGGTCGGTTGGATGCCCTGTAAAGCTTGACCTCCTGCAGTCTCTTCCCGTACTTCTTCCCCGCTACCTCGATGAGGCCGACTTTGAGCATCTTGTCGATGTGATACGATACCGTGGAAATCGGAAGATTCAGCTCGCGCGATATCTCGCTTATCGAAAGGGCCTGGTCTTCCAGAAGGTGAAGGATGGCTATCGCTTTTTCGTTCATTAGGATCTGGGCAAGTTCTTTCGCCCTTTCGTCATGGATATCTATGGTCTCGTAGTCCAAGCGGTGCCACCTGGGGAGAATAGGGCGGGGACGTATTAAAGCTTTTCACAGCTTCAAGCTTGCTTGAAGTCATCAGAAGGGGCGTGAGAGTAAAAGGAAAGGGAGCTTAAATTCACGGCTTCTCCAGGATGATCTCGATGGTCGAGGTGTTGGCGGTCCTGCCGTCGGCAGTCGGGAGCTCCTCGGTGCCGATCTTGATCTCCTTGACCCTGACCTCTGGGAGGAACCTGTTCCTGACGATCTCGGCGACGTCAACGGCCCTGCTGATAGCCCTACCGCGAGCCTTAACGCTGACCTCCTTAGCGCCCTCGTTGAACTGGGTTATCACGGCGAGGACGTAGTTCATAACCGGCTTCTTTCCGATGTAGACGACATGCTCCTCTGCCATCTTTGGCACCTCCGGAATTTTGTCGTTAACCTGTCGTGGGATTTTGGTTAAATACTTTTCGGTATTTTCCCTGTTTATTGGACAATCCTGTGGCTTTAATGGATTAATCGAATGTTCATCCATGCTCCTGCAAATTCGTGTTAAGCGAAAGGTTTTAAGGATTAAAAATTGCCATAGACCTGGTGATAATATGGCCGTTCATCCCATTGATTACCGCTACGGAAGCGAGGAAATGAGGCGCATCTGGGACGAGGAGAATAAACTCCAAAAGCTTCTCGATGTTGAGGCGGCCCTGGCCCGGGCACACGCAAAGCTCGGCAACATCCCTGAAGAAAGCGCCAGGGTAATCTCTGAGAGGGCCAACACTAAGTGGGTCAAAGTGGAGCGCGTCAAGGAGATAGAGGCCGAGATACACCACGATATAATGGCGGTCGTCAAGGCCCTGAGCGAGGTATGCGGCGAGCACGGCAAGTACGTCCATCTGGGAGCAACTTCAAACGATATAATAGACACCACCAACGCCCTTCTAATAAAGGAGAGCCTGGCCATAGTCGAGGACGACCTCAAGGAGATACGCTCAATCCTCAAGAACCTCGCCAGAGAGCACAAGTACACCGTCTGTATAGGAAGGACCCACGGCCAGCACGCGGTCCCGACGACCTACGGCATGAAGTTTGCGATATGGCTCGATGAGATACAGCGGCACCTGGACAGGATAGAGGAGCTGAAGGAAAGGATTCTGGTTGGTCAGATGAGCGGCGCAGTTGGGACGATGGCGAGCTTTGGCGATAAGGGCATCGAGATACAGCGCCTCGTTATGGAGGATCTCGGGCTGAAACCTGCCAGGATAAGCAACCAGATAATCCAGCGCGACGTCTACGCGGAACTTATGATGGTTTTGGCGCTCATAGCCTCGACCCTCGACAAGATCGCTCTCGAGATAAGGAACCTCCAGAGAACGGAGATACTTGAGATTAGTGAGCCGTTCGGGAGGAGACAGGTCGGCTCTTCGACCATGCCGCACAAGAGGAATCCCATCAGGAGTGAAAAGGTGAGCGGTCTGGCGAGGGTTCTCTACTCGAACGTGATCCCCGCGCTGCTGAACAACCCCCTCTGGCACGAGAGAGACCTCACAAACTCCTCCGTTGAGAGGGTCATCCTTCCGGAGAGTTTCGTCCTCCTTGACGAGATGCTCAAGAGCATTAAGAAGGTTCTCGCCGGTTTGGAGTTCTTCCCGGAGAACATTAAGAGGAACCTCTACATGACCAACAACCTCATCATGGCCGAGCCGCTGATGCTGAAGCTGACGGAAAGGGGAATGGGGAGACAGGAGGCGCATGAACTCGTCAGGAGGCTTGCTATGCGGGCGTTCAGAGAGAACAGAGACCTGATGACCCTTGCCAGAGAAAACGGAGACGTGAAAAAGTTCCTGAGTGATGGCGATTTTGAGAGCCTGAAGCCGGAGAAGTACGTAGGCATGGCACCGCGGATAGTCGATAACGTAATCGCATGGATAGAGGAGAAAGAGCAGAGAGAAGGCGTCTGAGGGTTTAGATTCTTTTTCTCGGTTGTCTCCTCCTGTTTTTATATCTTGTCCCAATGTGCAGATTCACTCTCAAATTTTTCGGTTATTTTTTACTTTTAAAAGTTCTTGCAAAAATATTTTTTAAAATGGAATTTTTAAATATTTTATCAAATTTATATAACACAATTTAAAGACGTTTTTATTAGTTGGCAAATTGATGACATTAAAATTACTGTTAAAAATGTTAATATTTTTGGATTTTTAACTATTCTGTACAGTAATTATGGCACAATGCACACATTGTTGGGGGATTGTGGCTGCAGTGACCTAGATCACCTGGCCTCCACTGGGTCTTTTCCAGAATGTGGTATTTTGAGTTGTGAGAGCGGGCATCTATGTCACAAAATTGGATTACGATTAAAGGTGGTTATAATGGGTTGGCGCGTGCCGGTGGGAATTCCAACGGTTCTACCCCGGCAAAGCTATGTGTGTATGCTGATATCACACTCACAAGTGGGCCCCAGATAGGTCTTCTGGGACTAGTGCCGGGGGTTGAATTTCAGTTAGATTCACGGTACGTCTTAAATAACGGCGGCAGTGAATGGTCCATACCACCTCCGCTCCTTGTGAATAGTGCCTGCAGACTGCTGGTTGTGGACTCAGGTTCTGCGATCTACTCAAAAGCACCAGCCCACCGCCCGCCCTTTCAATGCACTTTTATGTCTACGTAAATTAGATATAATGCACATTATATCTAATTTTGGTGCACCAAGCTGGACATTTAAAGGGCCGTCCACGGCACGCGCAGGTAGAATGGATTCCCGAATATGAAGATGCGTAATCATCCCCTGTGGCTGCCTGCCCTTGGGGGAGAGATCACGGTGGCTTTCCTCAAACGGCCGTCTCTCCCAACTGTGATTTCGGCACGCCTTCTTGTGGATAGCAGTGCCCTAGAACGCCGCATGTGGGTTGCCTGTCCCCACTGTGACTTGCAAACGGTGTAACAGAATGGCACCGGTATAAATACCCCCTGTCGTCCAGAGGTTCAGTAATCGTGTTCCCCGGTTCTTGGGCCTTTCTGATGTCTTTAGCGTAAGCATGCATGCCTATACCCTCACGGCAGATGACCACTTTCGATTGTAACCCATCTTTTGTCTGTTCGGTCGAGATCTATGATTATTATTCTGCCTTAATGAAAGTTTTCGTGATAATGTCATACTCCAAGCACCAGCCGTGTGCCTTTTGGGTGCTTTTTGGCATGATTAATTTTCTGCGATAGTAAATTTTTTGAATTTTTTACCTTTTTAGACAGTATTTTTGTTTTGAATTTAAATGTTATATTTACATAACAACTAAAATATTCAAGTTTTAACTTTTTATTAAAGTTGCTATTTTAACTCTTACTTTTATTATTCTAATATCGCCCGTCAATAGTCACAATTCACCCAAAAATTTGAGAGACAGAAACCTGCACAAAAATTAGGGGGACCTAAAAATAGCGGAGTGTTGTAACAGCTTTAATCACGTGAAGAAGCACGGCCAGAGTATGGTCCAGCTATTAGGGCTCAATTATCCCTCTTCTTCTGTCATCCCTTTGGGAACCTCGTTGCCCTGGGGCAGGATGATAAGCTCCCTCCCCTCGACCAGCATCTGGGCAACCTTTTTTCTGGCCGAGCTTAGCGCCCTCCACACGGTGCCCCGAGAGACCCCCATTCTCTTTCCAGCCTCCTCCTGGGTCAGGCCCTCATGATCCACCAGCCTAAGGGCCTCAAATTCCTCGTAGGTCATGAAAATCGGTGGTTTTGGCTGACCTATCGGGGGCAACGCGGGATAGAAATGCCTAACCTCAGGAACGAACCCGATCATCCTCATCTTCCTTCGTCTTCCCCTTCCGCGGCCCCGACCACGAGCACCCATTGGCATGGTTATCAAAATCCATTGATGTTTGGGGTTTATAGGCTTTCTGTCCAGTAAGGATTATAACTCATCCCGCCGACTCCTGAGTGGTGAGAGACATGGGCTTTCATGTGACCGAGAGGAAGATAGGCTGGCACAAGGACTTTGACAGCTCACACTTTCTTGCACTCCCCTACGAGAGCAAGTGCCTCCGCATACATGGCCACACGTACAACGTTGACGTCGAGATATGGGGCGACGTTAATGAGAACGGCATGATATTCGACTTCAACCATCTCAGCAGGCTCATAAAGCTCCTCGACCACAGGATCCTCGTGAGTGAGAAGTGGGTTGTGGAGAGGAGGGAAGGCCTTATTGTTATTGAAAAGAACGGAAAACATCTGGAACTGCCTGCTGGTGAGGCCGTAGTCTTGGATAAGCCCAACGTTACGGCTGAGTACATAGCGGAGTGGTTCGCAGAGAGGATAGCGGAAAAGGCAGGGAACAATGTGAAGAAAATCCGGGTCAGGATATGGGAAGACCCGAGGAGCTACGCCGAGGTAACGCTCCAGAGGTAACCCTTGATAGAGGCCTTCCTAATTTTCCTTAAATCTTTCTGTCAAAACCCGTAAAATAGTATGATCCTCAACTTCTCTTGAGGCGATGTTATAAAGTGGATACCCGTGAGCACGTCCACGTTGACCGCGTGAGTTCTACTGTACGATGCGATGTACGCGTACTTCAAGAAGCAGATCGAGAAGGGGAAGGCTTAGCAGCCTCTATCCCTCTTTTCAGGTATCTCTCCCTCAACGCCGCACCTTTCGTAGAGCGATTTCAGCATTTCCTCCGTCTTTTTCTTGAGTTCCTTGAAATACTCCTCCTCGAACGTCTCCTCAGCCTCGAGGGCCAAGAAGTATGCAGTTTTCATGTAGGCTGCTCCCATCTCGCAGTCGCTCTTCTCGGCTATTCTCTCCGCTATGCTCACAAGGTAGCCGACGAAGGAGTGGAGAATCCTGAGGTAGTCGTTTCCAAAGCCGTTCTCGTTGAGCCATCCTTTCAGCGTCAGGAACAGCTTGAAGGTTGGAACCTCAACGCTCTCGTCGTTGAAGCGGCGGTACCTGATGAGCAGGTACTGGAAGACCGAGATGAGGAACTTTCCAACGTCTGCCTTCGTTCCACCGCTGGCCTCGACGAACTCCTCGAACTCCCTGAGGCCGCCCCTCCCGCTCTCTCCAAAGGCAACCAATACTGTCCCGTAGGGCGTGGAGTACTGGGAGAAGTCAACGTTCTCCAGCTCGGGTATCTCCGGGAACACGCTCATGATCGCTTCCCTGATGTCCATTCCTCTCACCCAAACGGTTAAATCGAGGTGCGCTTATTAGCTTTGAGGTGAGCATCGTGAGGTTTTCAAGGGGACGGAATTTCCTCTTTCGGATTCCAGAGGGGGAAGAGTTCCTTGAATTTATCAACCGATTTGCAAAGAAAAACAACATCCTCATTGGGGCGGTTAGTGCGATAGGCACCCTGAGGAATCCAAAGATAGGCTACTTCGATGAGGAGGCGGGAGAGTACAAGGTCATCTCGCTCAGGGGGACCTATGAGCTGGTCTCTCTTTTGGGCAACATAAGCATAAAGGACGGTGAGCCGTTCGCGCATATCCATGTTGCCCTTGGGGACTCCGACGGCATGCTCTACGGCGGTCACCTCATCGAGGGTGAGGTCTTCGTGGCCGAGGTCTTTATACAGGAACTCCTCGGGGAAATCCTTGAGAGGAAACCGCAGGAGAACGGGCTGGCACTGTGGGACATCGAGTGAATTCACTCCCTTTTCCTCTTATTCTTTACTATCCTGAAAACGGCACCGCAGAAGATTAAGATTCCAAGGGCAACTCCGGGTATCCACGTTGTGACAACCAGAGGCACTGACCTGGGAATAAACGGGGCAACGACCGCCACCACAAACCCGAGAAGGGCGAATACTCTCAAGGGAACCATCGGAAGCCGATCCGAGTACTCTGCGTGTGGGGAACTGATGTCTAGATATAGGAGTACTCCGAGGAGAATGTACAGAATCCACACACCCGTCTGTTGTCTTAGGGGCGGGATACCTTCGGGGAACAGGTAGAGTCCCAGGAG